>JANQOL010000299.1 GCA_028289675.1 Pirellulaceae bacterium | reverse complement strand
CACCGCTCTGTCCTTTCCAGTCCTAGGTGAAGACGTCCTCATCACCGGAGCTGGGCCCATCGGTTGCATGGCGGCCGCGGTGGCTCGTCACGCCGGTGCGCGCTTTGTCGTGGTGACCGACGTCAATCCAACTCGGCTGCAAGTAGCCAGGCAGATGGGCGCCACGCAGACCGTTGATGTGCGCCACCAGTCGGTGCGGGATGTCCAGCGCGAATTGGGCATGACAGAGGGTTTTGATGTCGCCATGGAAATGTCGGGCAACCCCCAAGCGTTTCGGAGCATGCTGGACAACATGGCACACGGCGGCAAGATCGCCATGTTGGGTATTCCGACCGAGTCGATTGCCATCGACTGGAATCAAGTCGTGTTTAACATGCTGACCATCAAAGGTATCTACGGTCGCGAAATGTATGAGACGTGGTACATGATGACCGTGATGATTCAAGGTGGGTTGAACATTCACCCGGTGATTACGCACCGTTACTCATATACGGATTTTGAAACTGCCTTTCAGGCGATGGACAGCGGGCAAACTGGGAAGTGCATTTTGTACTGGCAAGGCGAACCACCGAGTACCAAGCCGTTGGCACGACCAACAGACGCATCATCGTCTAAGGCTTCCTAAGGCAACTGAAGTCCAGCCACATTCGCTAATCAAGAGTAGAGGACCGCCCATGTATGGAGAATTTCAGACGCACTTGCGTGATCAATTGGCTGACATTGAATCGGCCGGTCTGACCAAAAGCGAGCGTGTCATAACGTCGACGCAAAGTTCGCACGTTGAGGTCCAGTCAGGCCAGCGCGTCATTAATTTGTGCGCCAACAACTACTTGGGTCTGGCCGAACACCCGGCGATCCGCGACGCGGCTGCCGAGGCCTTGGACACGTGGGGCTACGGGCTGGCTAGCGTGCGTTTCATTTGCGGAACGCAAGACCTGCACAAACGGCTGGAATCCGCTCTCAGTCAGTTCCTAGGCACGGAGGATACGATTTTGTATTCCTCGTGCTTCGACGCCAACGGTGGACTGTTCGAGACCTTGCTGACGAAAGAGGATGCCGTCATTTCCGATGCGCTCAACCACGCCAGCATCATCGATGGTATTCGCTTGTGCAAAGCTCAGCGGTTTCGATACCAGAACAACGATATGTCCGATCTTCAGCGGCAATTGGAGGCCGCGTCGGACAGCCGGTTTCGACTGATTGCGACCGACGGCGTGTTTTCCATGGACGGGACGTTGGCTAATTTGCCCGACATCTGTGATTTGGCGGATCGGTACGGAGCTCTGGTGATGGTCGACGACTCGCACGCGGTCGGCTTCATGGGACGCCAAGGGCGCGGTACGCATGAGCATCAGGGGGTGATGGACCGCGTCGACATCTTGACCGGGACACTGGGCAAAGCCCTGGGCGGAGCCAGCGGCGGATACACGTCCGGTCGGCAAGAAATCGTCGACCTGCTCCGCCAACGCTCGCGCCCTTACCTGTTTTCAAACTCTCTGGCGCCGCCGATCGCCGCGGCCACGTTGGCCGTCTTGGAGATGTTGCAGCAGTCCACGGAGCTGCGTGATCAGCTGGAAGCCAACACGCGGTACTTTCGGCAGGCCATGAGCCAGCTGGGGTTTGACATCGTACCGGGTGAGCACCCGATTGTGCCCATCATGCTGGGCGAGGCGCGGGTGGCGAGTCAGCTGGCTGATGTGTTGCTGACCAAGGGCGTCTACGTCATCGGGTTCTCCTACCCGGTAGTGCCCCACGGAAAGGCACGGATTCGCACTCAGATCTCGGCGGCACACTCCCGAGATGATTTGGAATACACGGTCGAGCAGTTCCGCAGCGCCAAGCAAGAACTGGGGATCTAACCTGGCTCCACTCCTGGTGTGGCCAGTTTTCGTTGACGAGATCGATCAGCACCGCCACCGCGAACAGGTTATGCCTAGCACTCGGGCACTAGCTCTTCCAGCATGTTGGGGCAGGCCGCTTGCAGCATGTCCAGAACTTCCTCGAATCCCTCGTCTCCTCCGTAGTAGGGATCGGGCACTTCACGTGGCCAGGTGTCAGGAAGGAAGTCACTGAGCATGCGAATCTTACCGCCGGAGCTTTCAGCCAGCATTTGCAATTCGCGGAAGTTGCGACGGTCCATCGCAATCAAGAAATCAAACTCGCCAAAGTCTCGCCGCGACACCATCCGCGAGCGACTGGTCAGGTGGATGCCACGTTGTTGAGCGGCCGCTCGCATGCGTTTGTCGGCTGGTTCACCGATATGAAAACTGCTGGTACCCGCGGAATCGACTTCGACTAGATGATGGAGTTCTCGCTCGTCAATCACCGCTTGCATCACTCCTTCCGCAGCTGGACTGCGGCAGATGTTTCCCAAGCAGACGAACAGGATGCGTTTGGCAGCAGAGAGGTTCACTTTGTTGTTCACAGGTCGGTTGCTAGCATTTAGTGGGTTTTATTCGCGTGTTCTTCATCGACGTTGAACTATACTGAGTTTACGAAGGAGCGTATTCTTACTGCATCTTGGAGACCTCTTGCGAGGGAGCTGCATTATGCGCCATCGATATCGGACAGGCGACCGCGTGGTGTACACCCGCGACAAATACACGACCAAGCCGGGGCCGCGGGCAAAAAACGTGTTTGCAACGCCCAATGGGGATGCCTACCACTACCAAGTGGAGAAGTACTGGCGCGTGCAAGATCTGGGCAAAAATGGCACATTGCTCCTGGTGACTCGAACGGGCAAGACCCATGTCGTCGAACGCGATGATCCGCGTTTGCGACCAGCTCGCTGGTGGGAGCGGATCTTCAAGGCCGGGTTGTTCCCCAATCTGCCAGCAGCGTCCAAGTATGCGGCCCACTCCGCCTGATCCGACAGTCTAGCGTTGCGATTCCGCGCGTCCGCGACCGATTCGGCCTAGTTGGAAGTGTCCAGCCAGCCCATCCACCGCGCAGCATTTTCTGATAGTAGGCGGGCTCGTTCTGCGCTCGTAAGTTGCAATGCATTCGCCAACCAGTGCTCGGCGTCACGCAAGCTGCTGGCTGCACCCACAAAGTGTTCCCCACTGGCATCACGAGCGCATTTGTCGGGACCGATTTGAACTTCACGGTTGCCCAACCGGTAGGTTCCCGGACCCAGGCCAGCCGCGCTGATCGCGTCCGAGACGACCGCTACTCGATCGGACGGAATCCAGTCCAGCAGGTTGCGGAACAGCATAGCGGGCAGATGAAAGCCATCGGCAATCAATGTGTAGTTCAAA
Source organism: Pirellulaceae bacterium (assembly GCA_028289675.1). GTDB lineage: Bacteria > Planctomycetota > Planctomycetia > Pirellulales > Pirellulaceae > Aureliella. The sequence goes on along the minus strand of JANQOL010000299.1, from coordinate 9,082 downwards.
CGGTCTCTGCACCGCAGCGCGCGGTAAATGATGTTGTCATGACGGTCCATCAGCCGAGGGCAGCCGTTGCCCAGGTGGGTAAAGACGGACAAACCCTGGTCAAGGCAGACGTGCAGCTGTGCTAGGGTGGCGTCGGTGTGTCCAGCCGCCACACAGATTCCGCGCTGATGACAGTAGCGCGTGAGTTCACCACCGCAATCGACCTCGGGCGCCAGGGTAACCATGCGAACCAGCGGGCCGGCGGCTTCGCAAAGTTGTTCCAGCGCCGACAGATCACTTGCCAAGGCATGTTCGGCGGGATGGGCGCCGATGAAGCCGGGTTCGGGCGACAGAAAGGGGCCTTCCAGGTGCAGGCCGCGAAATACTTCGGCCGCTTCCGCTTCGCCCCCGATCGCGCTGACCATGTTGTTGATGCAGGTCAGCATCGAAGGCACGGAGCCGGTGATGATGGTCGGTAGCGCCCACCGAACACCTTCCGCGAGCATGGCGGGGGGGGGCCGGCCTATCTCGGTCGGGCTGGTTCCAGGATCGTTGAAGTCGACCCCGGCGTAGCCATTGACCTGCAAGTCAACGTAGTGCATCGGCTGGCCATATCCCCCCGATAAAAAACTTGGCCTAGAACGGCGGTTGAGTTGGCGAGACCTGCGGAAAGCGAATCAGACCGTCTGTGAGCTGGATGCTGCTGTGCTACGAAGTGGCGCCGTCCAAGTGCTGACAACTTTCCAAGGCCTTGGGGGACAGCTGGCTGCAACTGGCTGAGTCCAGCACCAGTGTCACATCGTGATGTCGCCGCAGCGCCGAAGCGGGCACTTCGGGACCCATCTCTTCTTCAACAGTCAAGCGGACCGCTTCGGCTTTTCGGCGGTCAGGAACGGCGCACAGGATGCGTTGAGCCGAAAGGATTTGTTGAATCGACATACTGATTGCTTGTTCTGGCACTTGCTCAAAAGAGTCGAACCAGCCCTCGCCGACCTGCTGCTTGCGGCAGGCCTCGTCCAGATCGACGATCAGGTATGGATCTTTGGCTTCCAAGTCGGCCGGCGGATCGTTGAACGCCAGGTGCGCGTTCTCGCCAATACCGCACAGCAAGAGGTCGATTTGCCGATCCGCGAGGGCCGCGTTTGCGGATTGCCGCAACTGGTCGGCGGTCAGGGTGCCGTCGAGGAAGTAAAAGGACTTGAGGGGCACCTTGTCCACAAATCGGGAGGCCAAGTAGCCACAGAATGACGCAGAGTGGGTGCGCGGTATGCCCAGGTACTCGTCTAAGTGGAAACCATTCACACGGGACCAATCGATGGCGTCTTGTCGAACCAAACAGTCCAATACCTCGAATTGGCTGGAACCTGTGGCCACGACCAAGTTGCATTCGTCGGCATCCGACAGGCACTTGCGGATTGTGTCGGCAGCCTGCGCGGCAACAAATTGCCCCAGCTGTGCCCGATCTCCGGCTACCACCATTTGCATTTCTCAACTCCCCCTGAACCCAAATCTGAGTTCAACAGTCTCGCACTCTGCAGCCCGGTTGGCTAGGGCGGCCACTTAGTCACCCCTCGGAAAGGTCTGAAAGACCTTCCATGCGGGTAGTTTTGGAGTAATGCCGCGTTAGCCGGACGCCGGCCAAAATTTCACGGTTTCTAAACGAAATAGCCCTTAGAAGCATTTCATGGAGCCGATTCTTCCTTTAGGCGTTGACAGCGGATTGGGATCGTCAAATAATGGTGCCTCGTTCGAACGAAGACCAGTTGGACATGGAGGTGAGTTGTCCGCCAGCCGCGCTGACTCACTTGGCAGTTAATACGGAGAGATACATGGCTTCTGGAACATTCTTTGTCCGTTCATGTCCGACCTGCGGTCGCGCGTTGGAGGTTCGCGTCGAGCTGCTAGGCCGCGATGTCGAATGTGAGCACTGTGGCGCGGTTTTTTGTGCTACGGAGCAGGTGACCAAGCACGCGGACGATTTGAGGATTGAGCAGGTGCTGGCGCGAGCTCAGCGCTACATTGATTCAGTCGATCCGCTCGATCACACCACCACAGAACGTTGCTAGGTCCCGCCAGTAGTCCGGGTATGTCTTTCCCGTGCAATCGGGATCGTTGATTTCGATCCCCTCGGCGCTCAAACCGACCAAAGCCAAGCTCATCGCCATCCGATGGTCCTGATACGTGTCTAGCCTGGCCGCATGAATTCTGGCCGGAGGATGAATCGTCAGACCATCGGGGTATTCGTCGATCTCCGCCCCCAGTTTTCTCAACTCGCGGGCTAGATCAGAAATACGATCGGTTTCTTTGACCCGATTGTGGGCCACTCCGCGAATGCTGGTCGGCCCGCTGGCGAATAATGCGACCGCGGACAACGTCTGCACAGTGTCGCTGATATCGGCCATGTTGACTGAGACACCTCGTAATTTGGCGTCCCTTGTCACCGAAATGGAATCGTGTCCGTAGCTTACCGAGCAGCCCATTTGCTCAAGCATTTCGCAGAAGCGTACGTCTCCCTGCAGGCTGTTTTGGTGCAAGCCCTGGACGGTGGCCTGTCCACCACAAATGGCCGCAGCCGCCCAAAAGTAGCTGGCCGCCGACGCGTCGGGTTCGATCGAATATTGGATCCCCACATACCGATGCGCGGAGGACACTTCGATCTGCCGACGTGACTGTTCGTTGGATTCCAAGCTACGAACTTGGGCTCCGAAGGCTTGCATCACTGCGGCCGTCATTTCGACGTAAGGGACTGACACCAGATGTCCGACCACGTCTAGCTGAACGTCGTCGCGTGCAAGTGGGGCTGCCAGCATCAGACCGGAAAGATATTGGCTCGATAGGTTCCCCGCGATCTCAGTACAGCCACCCGCCAGTCCACGTGCGTTCAAATGAATCGGAGGACAATCGGGCCGATCGGGATTGCGACTATGGACGTCCGCTCCCAGGTTGCGAAGCGCGTCGAGTAGGTCACGTATCGGTCGCTCACGCATTCTTGGGACGCCATCCAGCAGGAATTCGCCGCTGCAAGCGCTCAAGGCTGCCGTGAGAAAGCGAATTGACGTGCCGCTGTTGGCCACAAAGATGTCGCCTTGCTCAGTGGGTAGCTGGCCTTGGCAACCCTGGATTTGCAGCACATTTTGCAGATTGTCGAATTCGACGGTCAGGCCCAACTGCCGCCAAGCGGACATCATGACTTGCGTGTCCTCGCTGTCCAACACGCCCGACAGCTGGCTCTCACCTTGCGCCAATGCCGCGCAGACGATGGCCCGATTGGTAATGCTCTTACTGCCAGGAGGGCGAATGGTGGCATCAATCGGCGGACAGTTCGCCACGCGGACAAATGAGGTCACAGCAGTTCTCTACAAAGGGGTGGCGTTTGGGCAGATTCTGTTTGCCTTGGTTGGTAGCTCTGCTCCGATAACGCCGGGCACCAACCGTGACCGAACAGATGGCGGGGGTGACCGAGAAGCTCGGCAACTGGCTCGCCCATTATGGTGCTTGCCGTTCGCCTTCGATACTCGGGTAATGAGTTTCCATAAACTCTCGCAGCGCGCTGGCTAACCGCTTGCCGGTTTCGGCAACGGCCTTCTGCGAATCGCGCATCCCTGGACGCGGAAGTTCGATTTGCAAACTGCTGATCGTGCCACCGTCCCTAGAGCCGTGGGTCAGTGTGTTCCAGCCGCCGTTGAAGTAGGGATCCGTGCCCGGTCGCCGAATGTCTGGGCTGGGGACGGCAGGCAACTGCACCCGGGACAAACTGGCACCCAAGCTCTGCGGACCGCGCAGCAAGGAATCCAAACTGTTGTTGCCTCTGGACAGGATCTCTCGCAAGCTGCATTTGGCACTGAGTTTTTCAAACTCGCCAACTGGTAAATCGTAGTCTCGCGCTCTCAGCAGGTAGCCCAATTCCAGTCGTGGTATGGGATGCCCGTGACCATGAATTTCCACAAACAGTCCCCGCCCGCTATTCGCCACGATGGCTCGTTTGGCGGCGACAATGGCATCCTGGTAAGCTTGCCACACGGTTGTGGCCGGCGAATTGGCGTCGCAAGCAACGTCTAGCGGTCGATTCGCGTCCATGTACTTGCGATGCAAATGGCACAGCACGACATAGGGCACGTGTCCCTCGGTTTGCAGTGCGTCGGCGATGGCCACGGCTAACCGATCTGTGTTGCTATCTGCAGTGCGGACGCCCTGTTGCCGTACGGGAAAGTCGACGTCCATCCGACGGCCACCATGCGGTGCAGCCAGTATCAGTGGAAACTGTCCACTCCGAAATTCAATAAGACCTTGATCCGACAATACCGTTTGTCCCGGCAACGCGTCGGAGCAAGCTTCTGCGAATCGGGAGCCTTCTTGCGCGGTTCCGCATGCCGACGCGCAGAGCCAGCCAAAGACCCATAGCCAGGTGGCGGCAGCCGGCCGGCAACCGCAGATCCGCCGGGACAACAGGTGAGGTCGGTCAGCCATGCAGATCATCCTCAAGGAGCGGCTTGTCGGAGTTCTGCCAGAGACCGTCGCAGTAGATCGAGCCCAGTTTTGGCGGCACGCGGTCCCAGGACGTCGGGATGACCGCCGAGCGAACGCCGATTCACTTGGCTGCCGCCTGGTGTGGCCAAGACGAACGCAAAGTCGAATGCCTCACCAGCTTGGCGAATTTGTTCCTGTGGCGGATAGCCTGCCACTACCAAGGCCACGTCAGTCGCGAAACGAGCGCGACATTGTTCGGCCAAGCCGCTCCAGACGCGATCGTCTGCGTCTGAGCGGGTGGAATCTGGAGTATCCTCGGTGTCGAGCCATCGGATGGCCGCCGCCAAATTGGGAAACGCGAGTCCACCGCGGTAACGATTGCGCTCCGGCGGAGCCGCGGTCAACATCCAGTCGCTGACCCAGCTGGCCGCACCAATCTCGACGCTGGCCATCGACAATTGCAATTGATCGAGCTGGCTCGCTATCACGTGGTGCAGTTCCAAGTCCCCGTGGCCAAAGATCAAGTCGCCTAGCTCGTCTTCTATCTCCGCGATGGTTGGGGCGATCATCGAACGAAACTGGTCGTCGCTACGGGCGCGCGCCGAAATGCGCAACGTGATCGTCGCCCGGCTAACGGTAATGCCTACCAGTGGATCACGCTGCCGTTGAATCAACTCAGGCAGTCGATCTTCCACGTCACTCTCGCCAATGCCAAATAATTTCAGGCAATGGTACCGTAGCGAACCAGCTTCCATTCCCAGACGCTTTTCCAGAGAGACGGAGACTGACTCCGTCCACATCTGTTTCATTTCGGCCGGCACACCTGGCAAACAGTAAAAGCAACAACGGTGGTTGTCATCCGAGATCTCCAATTCGATACCCGGCGCCGAGCCGTGAGGATTGGGGATCACCAAACTGCCCTCCGGAAACATCGCTTGCAGGCGATTACGGTCGGGCATCGGACGCTGACGGCGGGCGAACATCTCCTGGATGTGTTTTAGGGACGCTGCATCGACCTTCAGGCGACGCTCAAACGCTTCGGCCATGGCTTGCCGCGTTAGATCGTCGGCGGTTGGTCCCAGACCACCCGTACAGATGACGATGTCGGCTTCCTTGGCGACCTGTCGCAGCACGTTGACGTGTTGTTCCAGATCGTCACCAATGGTCGTGTGACGTTGCGTGGCAAAGCCGAGCTCACCCAGTTGCTGGCTCAACCACTGGCTATTGGTGTCCAGCCGCTGGCCGCTCGTCAATTCGTCGCCTATCGCAATTACTTCAGCACGCACCGGTGCCTCCTTGCAAACCTGTACAGAGCACTAGTCGTTGCCGGCTGCCGCGTTCGCGCCGGACATCGCAGGTTCGTCGGACTCAGCACGGTTGCCAGAGAGCGAGTCGTCGGAGCCATCCAGAGGAGCTGCAACAGGGGTCTGGCCTGGCACGGCCATTTGGCACCAATTCTCGGGCATAGCATGCCATGTTCGTTTGGAGTTCAGCTTGATCGCTTGACGCTTGCCGGCGTGGCGGATAGCCACCGTGTTGAGTTGCCCAGGCACGGTGTCCAAGAGAACCGTGTTGACCAACACCAGACGTGTTTCCGATTTTGCAAAAGGTTGTCGCCGTTGCTCGTCCGTCGTCGTTGCCGAAGGAGTCAATTCGAAATACAAGGTCATCCAGGCGGCGTCCATCTCGTGTCCCACGTACGCAGCGGTTGACAACTGAGCCTTGGTGAGCGCTCGTTGTAGGTCTTCTCGCATGCGAATGCCGTCGGATGAGCTGTCACGCGCGCCGGTGTCCGGCGGCTGAGATGCGGGCGACCCGGCCCCAGAATTCAGCGGCAGATTTGGGCTGGACGCCAGAAAAAAGTGTCTCGACAGGTAGGCCTCAATCAGTGGTACTGGCGTTTCTTTGTCGAAGTTGACCTTTCGGCGAGCCTGGACACGGATGGCCTGTTCCAGGTCCATGGAATGCAGCCGTAAACTCACTTCCACACGTCCGGTCGTCGGGTTGAATTCCATTTCCGCGGAACTGATGTGAAATGGATGCGCCATGGACGATCCGTGCAGAACGGCCAACGCGATCCAACCCACGAATCCAAGCAGGCCGAGGCGACGATACGATGAGATGAGGCAGAGCATGGACGGTTTCTTGGTGATCAATTAAGTGTAGTTCGAGATCGGCTGCCGCTTTGTCTTGGCAGGGGGAGCATTCTTCCGTGGTTGGTCTTTACCCTGCGCCGCACGTTTGCGACGCGCTTTGGGATCCACTTCATCTTTAGGCTCGTTGCCAGCAGCCTCGGTTTCCTCGGATGTTTTGGGATCAGCCGCTTCAGCTGGCTCGGAACCGCTAGCCTCAGAATCACTGGCGGGTTTAGCGGGCGGAGAGTCTTTCTCCTTGGCCTCTCGCTCCCGTCTCTTCTTTGCCTCCGCTTCTCGTTTTTGCTGGATCTGCATCGGATTGGGCGCCCCCGAGGATCGACGCGAGGACTTGCCTTTGTAGATTTGAAAACGGCTCGGTTCCAGCTTGGGCGGAAAATGATTGTTGTCGCGATTGGCGTCTGCGGTCTCGCGGAAAGGATCCAGTTCTACACTGACAAGTTCCTTTTCCGAGATGAACGAAGTCCGGGCGGACTGATTGTTCCTCGACCATATCTCGACCGGTAGCCGTTTGATTTCGTGGCTGCCATCTTCGTACACCACTTTCAAAATAACCGGCATCACCAATCCGCCCTCATTCTTCAGCGCTACGGTGTAGTAGTTATCTTGGCTTTCGATCAGAGCCCGCTCTTCGTCCGTGACGCCTTCCATGGCTTTCTCGTAAGCGCGGCGCGCTTCCGGAGTAACTTCCAATTCATCGTATTGATTGTAGAAGTCTTTGAGTTCTGGAAATCGGTCGACACGTTTAGATAGGTCTTTATTGCGTGTCTCCGACAGTGTTGGAGTCCGGGTGTCGCGTTCCGCCCGCCTGCGGTCGGCCGCCTTGGCCGGATCTCCATCGGAGGGAATGGACCACGTCACTTTGTCGATGGCGATGTCGCAGTGTTCGGTCGTGTAGAACCAACCACGCCAAAACCAATCCAAGTCGACGCCGGAGGCGTCCTCCATGGTGCGGAAGAAATCCGCGGGCATCGGGCGCTTGAATTTCCAGCGGCGGGCGTATTCCTTGAACGCAAAGTCGAACAGCTCACGGCCCAAAACCGTTTCACGCAGAATGTTGAGCGCCGTAGCCGGTTTGGCGTATGCATTGTTGCCCAACTGCAGCACCGACTCACTGTTGGTCATGATGGGCACTTGGCTGGAACTGAGCATATAACTGGCAATCGCCTCGGGATTCCCGCGCCGCGATGGATACTTGTCTTCCCATTCTTGTTCGGCCAAATACTGCAGAAACGTGTTCAGGCCCTCGTCCATCCAAGTCCACTGCCGTTCGTCGCTGTTGACGATCATCGGAAAGTAGTTGTGACCGACTTCGTGGATCACTACGGAGATCAGTCCGTACTTGGTGCGGGCAGAATAGGTGCCGTCTTTTTCGGGTCGCGGGCCGTTGAAACAAATCATGGGGTATTCCATACCGTACACCGGTCCATTGACGCTGATCGCGGTGGGGTATGGGTAGTCGAATGTATATCTGCTGTACACATTCAGTGTGTGGATGATGGCATGCGTTGAATAACGGCTCCACAACGGTTCTGCTTCGTTGGGATAGAACGACATGGCCATGACGTTGTTACCGGCCACGTTGTGCCCCTGGGCGTCCCAGATGAATTTGCGGCTCGACGCCCACGCAAAGTCGCGGACTTGTTCGGCGTGAAAGACCCAGGTTTTTTCACCATCGGCTGGACTGCCTTGGTTGTCTTTGGCTTCGTCAGGTGTCACCACGAACATCGGGCGGCTAGCCGTACGGGCGCTTTCCAGACGTTCCTGCTGTTTCTCTGTCAGCACTTCGCCAGGATTCTGCAGCACACCGGTGGCGGCCACAATGTGATCGTTGGGCACGGTGATACGGACTAGATAGTTGCCCAATTCCAGCGTGAATTCGCCGCTGCCCAAAAACTGCTTGTGCTGCCAGCCGTTGGCGTCGGTAAACGCGACCATGCGCGGAAACCATTGGGCGACTTCGTAAATGTAATTCTTGTCCTCTTCAAAATACTCGCAGCCGGTGCGGCCGCTTCTGATCTTGGAATTGTTGATCTGGTAATTCCAATCGATCGAGAACTTGAACTTCTCGCCCGGCAACAACGGCTGGAGCAGATCGATTCGCATCATCGTCTTGACGACCACGTAATCCAACTCGTTGCCTCGATCATCGGCGACCCGCGTGATTTCCGCCGAGCCGTCGAAGGCACGCCGCGCCTGCAGTCGTTTCAGAGATCCCGTCGAGATTCGACTGGGAACGATCACGGGAGCCAGCTTGGACGCATCGGAATCTGGGCCGTAAATATTGGCGTCGATTTGCAACCACAGATAACGCAGCGTGTGCGGCGAACGGTTGTGATACGTAATCTGCTCGGAACCGGTCAGATGTTGGTGCTCGTCGTCCAGCCGCACGTCGACGACATAGTCTGCACGCTGCTGCCAATAATCGGGGCCAGGCTGGCCAGCCGCATTGCGGTAGCCATTGGGCGTCGGCAGAATCTCCT
>JANQOL010000291.1 GCA_028289675.1 Pirellulaceae bacterium | reverse complement strand
GCCGAGCAGAATCTCAGCAAATCGATCGAGGCGGCAGATCAACTACTGGTCAGTGTAGCGCAGAACGCGGAGTTGTTGCCTCGGTCCCCGGGGTCGCAGCAGGTCTCGCAGGAGCTGCTGGCGCGCGCACGCGACTACTTCCAATCCTTTGTCAGCACCAACGAAGGAAATCCGCAGCTCAGTTTTGAATTGGCCCGGGCCCGTTCGGGACTGGCGGAAATTGCCAGCCGCTTGGGTGAGCCTGAAACGGTCGAGAGAGAGAGCCACGCGGCGCTCGAACTGATTGAGCAGCTACCCGCGAATGATCCTCTGCCTGCAGTTCGCCGGCAAGCATTGCTGGCCGACACGTTGATCAACTACGGCAATTTCCATTACGACGCGGGCAATGCGCAGCCCGCCATCGAGAATTTGAATCGAGCCATTGACGCTTGTTCCTCTGGCCTGCAGTTCGTCGATCGGGTTCCAAATAACACGATCGACGGCGAAGGTCTGCGATTGCGGTTGAAAACATACCACGCGCTAGCGCTGCGTGGTTTGGCGGACGCGGAAATTATCGCCGGAAAGGAAGATGCTGCGATGGAGCATCTGCTGGCCGCGCGCGATATGTTCGACGACTTGTTGGAACAGGCGCCGCACGATACCAGTTTGTGCCGCGATGCGGCGCTGGTGAGCATGAGCCTGGCGACGACAGCCATCGATCGAGGCGAGTTGGAGCCCAGCAAGACACATTTACAAGCGGCCTTGTCGCTGTTGAATAGCGTCCCCGATGAGGATGCCGGAGCCTTGCGAGTTCGCGAGCTCAAGGGCATCGTGCATACGAACCTGGGGCTGGCCGAACGTCGGATGGGCAATACCGACGCGGCTCAATCCGCCTATGACTTCGCCATTGAGACGCACCAGCGACTGATCGAGCTGGAACCGGCGGTGAACGATCATCGGTGGAACCTGGTAACCGCCACTCTCAATAGTGGTGGTCCACTCATGGACCGCGGCGAGATGGAGCCGCTGGTGCGGCGCTGGCAAGCTGTGCTGCCAACTCTGGATCAGCTCATCGAAGCCGAACCCGAAACCATGCGCTACTTGCAAGTCAAAGCGATGCTCCAGAGCAATATCGCCATTGTCCTGCGAGATATGGGCAAGTTAGAAGAGGCTATCGCTCCGCTGCAGGCCGCCACAGAAGTGTTGCGCGAACAAGCAGATCGCGTCGGTAATTCTTCGGAAGCTTATCTGCCAGTGGCGCTCAATTACTATGAGTTGGGAGTGACCTATCTCGAGCTGCAGCGCTTCAAACCGGCTCTGGCCGCGCTGGACAGTTCCGACGCGGTCGTGGCCGAGATCTTGGATTCAAATGCCGATTTTTTGCCCGCCAAGGGCCATCTACTCGATTCCAACTTGGCCAGATTTCGCGGGCTGTTGGGAAGCCAAGCTGAGCCACGGCAATTACTTGAACACGCCGAAGCAACGGTGGCATTGGCCGAAGAGTTACACGCTTTGCAACCCGACGTCGCCGACTATGCCGTGGAACTGCCCGAAGCCCTGCTCAATCGCGGTCAAGCTTTGGGGCTCCAGCAAGAATACGAACGAGCCGTGGGTGACGTGGATCATGCGCTTGAGTTTCTGAGCGACAATCCGTCGGAGTCCGTCGAAAGCAGGCGCCAACAGACGCTTCGTCGCGGCCAAGTTCTGCGGGCGAGGATCCTGAGGCAGCAACTGGCCGAGGTACCTGCCGAGTCTGAAGAAGCTTCGGCCTTGCAAGCTCGGTTGGATCGAGCGCTCGAGCAGGCGCGAAGCCACGGTGCCGAAGATGACGAGTTGAATTTGCCGCTGGACGAATAGACGTTGGTCTGTCATCATCCGCAACGAGCCAATTTTCCAGTATGAGCGGTGATCTGCCGGAGTGCATGAACGATGACCCGCTGGAGTGCAAGCTTCAGCCGCTTTCATCCCCGGTGTCAGTATCGGACGATCTCGCAGGCGACAGAAGCCTGCACTTCAGCCTATTGAGCGGGTGCGCCTTGCTGACGGGAGTGCTCTCCCTGGCTAGATGGAAGGAATGGTCTCCTGGGCCATCAGGTCGGCTGCCGTTTCGCGGCGACGGATCAACTTGGCAGTGCCGTCTTCGATTAAGACTTCAGGACAGCGATAGCGGCTGTTGTAGTTGCTGGCCATCGCATAGGCGTACGCACCGGCGACTTCCAGTACGACGTAATCTCCAACGTTGGCTGCCGGTAGGCGGCGTTTGGCGACAAAGCCGCCTTCTTGTTGAGTAAAGATATCTCCGGATTCACAGAGTGGACCGCCAATCACGACGTCGTGTTCCTGGCGGTTGCCAGGCTGGCGATGCACAATGGAAATCGGATGATAGGCTCCGTACAGGATGGGGCGGGCCAAATCGTTGAAGCCAGCGTCCACCAGATAGAACAGGTTGTCTCCCATCTCCTTGACGGCTCGGATTTCCGCGACCAAGTAGCCCGCCTCTGCCACCAAGAATCGACCGGGCTCGATTTCCAGGCGGACCTCATGTCCAAAACTGTCCGCAACACGTTTGCGGGTCGCATGCCACAGCTCGTAGTACTGGTTCAGATCGATGTACTCTTGATCCGCTTGATAGGGGACTGGCAAACCGCCGCCAGCAGAAATTGTAGTGACGGTTCGACCGACTTGTTCGCAAGCGGCTTCCATGGCACCGCAAACCTGACTCAAGTGCTCGAAGTCCGTTCCGCTGCCGATATGCATATGCATGCCAGTCACGGTAATGCCATGACGATCCGCGCGCCGCAAGCAGTCGTCGATGGCTGTGTGCCAAATGCCGTGCTTTGACTGTGGACCTCCCGTATTGGTCTTTTGACTGTGTCCGTGCCCGAATCCCGGATTGATTCGCATGGCCACATTACTCCCGGGAAGCAACTCGCCCAGCTGGTCGATCATGTCCGGCGAGCCCACGTTCACCGCGATGTTGTGCTCTTGGACCAGTCGCAAAGCTTCGGCATCGAACACGTCTGCCGTATACACCACGCTGTGCGGGTCCTGAGCTGGATCAAATCCAGCGCGCAGTGCCCGTTCAATCTCCCCGGCACTGACCGCATCGACTTGAACTCCCATCCGACGGAGGCGGTCCAAGATGGCAATGTTGGACAGCGCCTTTTGCGCGTAACGAATGGTGTCAAAGGCCTGCAAGTCGTTGACGCGGGCACGAATCGTCTCTAAGTCATAGGCGTAGAACGGTGTGCCAAACTGCTGAACCATGTCCAGCACGGAACATTGGCCGATCGAGGTACGAGTGGTTTCAAAAACAGGTGCGGTTAGCATATCGATTCCATGCAGGTTGGAAATTTCACTTTGAACGTCCCGCGATACTGTCATCACAGGCCGTCGATGCCAGCCTGACAGTGCTTCGCGGAGTCGGGTTCACTGCTCACGCCGCCGACGAACTTGCCGGCTATAGCGCTCCATGAATTTTTGTTCTCGGCTGGTGAGGCTATCCTGCCCTTCACGATGAATTTTATCCAAAATCCGATCCAATTCGATGTCATCCTTGCTAGGTTCGTCCGCATCCCGATCAGGGCGATGCACTTTCAAGCCGCTGCGCTTTTGCTTCACCATGGATTGTGCATTGCCGAACAGGGTGCCAAGCACACCAAAATTCCAACCCCCAAAAAAGTATCCGGCCGCCAGGGCCGCACCCACCAAGTGCACATCGTAGGCGATGGACCCGTCACTGGTCATGGGCATGAAGAGGTTGTTGACGATTACCAACACACCCACCACCCAAGCTTTGACCGGAAAGGCCATCATCAGCAACAAGTTGGCTTGCGGATAGTAAAACACAAACAACATCGTGACCGCCGTGGTAGCCCCAGATGCTCCATAGAGATCGAGGTTTTCCTCGCCATGAATCCCGCACCAAACGGCGCCACAGATGATGATCGACAACATGTAGAAGCGAAAAAACTCCCATTTGCCCAAACGCTCCTCAACTTGTCGCCCCAGGAAATAGAGGCTGACCATGTTGAACAAAATGTGGGTTATCCGCCGAGGGTCGTGGACGAAGCCGTAGGTCAGCAGTTGCCACCAGAGTGCTGGCTTCCACAACGATTGTGAATCCAAAGCTAGTGTCGTAGTGAGTGCATTGCTGGAGGATGAAAACAGAAAGTTGGCCACATACAAGGCCAGATTGGCGATGATCAACAAGGTGACCATCGACTTGTTGTCCCAGGGCCTCAGCGGAGACAGTTGCTCGGCTTGATAATAGTCGCGGTCGTAAATTCCCATTCCGTGCTTTTCTTGCTTAGATCCGTCCGGATCACTGGCAGATTGGCGGCTCAACACGTGCCAGCCTCAGCTAAGACCGCCGAGACATCATTCCACAGGATATCGGCGTCCCTGCCAAATACCAACCGGTGGCGATTATCCGCCGGCCGCTGCCCGTATCATTAATACCGCACAGTCGTCAACACCGCACTCGTTGGCACCCTGCTAATCGGGGCCGCACTAGTCGGCTCCCCTCTCGTCGGTGCCTTCCGCTTCGGCCACGCGCGCTAAGTCTTCCAGATCTGCGTTCAAGGCGCTGACGACGCTCTTCATCATGACTCCGGCCAGCGGACTCATTAGCTTGGCCATGAACGATTCGGGCGTCGCGGAAAAATCCATGCGGACCAGCGTCGACGACGGCTCAGACGATGCTGTTTCCGTCGATCCTGTGTCCGTTGGCTCAAACGTCCATTTGGACACGTAATACGAACCATGAGAGTGAGCTTCCGCGACATAACCGCGTGGCTCGTCACATTCGGTGACCTCCATTTCCTCCGTCGCTTGCTGTCCAAACATGACACGCGTTTCCCGCCAGCGAGTTCCAACTGCAAACGGACCGGGCGTCAGGATCTCCACCTGCTTGATGCCACCAATGTGCTGGCTCATGGCTTCCAAGTCCGTGAACAGCGACCAAATGCGCTGCACGGGGGCATTGATGTGTTTGGATACCGACGTGGAGGCCATGCTGCGTCACACCTTTGGGACGGCGTGCTCACTTCTTAGAGTTCCGCCCATTGGCCGATCAACTCGAATGCAGGAGTTCCATCGAGTCAGTTGGACTCGACAGCGGTTCACGATCGGAGACGGCTCATTCGGATGAACCGCCGTTTGACCCTGGCGGTTTGGGCGCGTTGCCCGACGAAGGTTTTTCAACGGACAGGTCTGGTTTTGGAGCCGCCGCTGGACTATCGCCGTTTGCTCCGGGATCAGTTTGTGGCGCGTCCGTCGTTGGAGCTTCGGTGGGCGGTTGTTCCGACGCGGGCGGTTTGGGATCGGGAGCACTGCCGGGATCCGGTTGCTCGACCGGCAAAGTGGCGGGCGAACTGTCCGACTTTGCGGGTGCAGGATTGGTGGGAGGGTCCTCTGTGGTCGGCTCCGATG
>JANQOL010000204.1 GCA_028289675.1 Pirellulaceae bacterium | reverse complement strand
AGCGTTGATCAGTCCGAGAGTATTGCCAGGCAGTTCTATCTGGGCCTATCCAAAATCGGGAAACCGCCTTGGAAGTTTTGGACATGGTATCAATCGAGGGTGTTTTTCGATCAAGAGGAGATAAGAATCGGCGATCGTCTGTCAGACAAAATACGCAACGCCCTGATTCAATCGAAGTACCTCGTGCTACTTGCATGTCCCGAAACACAAGAGTCCGAATGGGTCAATCTGGAAGTCACAACCTGGCTAGAGAAGCATCCGGTGTCGCGATTGTTAATTGTGGTTTTGGATGGCGATGTTGAGTGGGATGGGACAGCCGGCGATTTTGATTGGGATCGCACAAACTGTATCCCTCATTCGCTCTGCGGTCGTTACACCGATCAGCACTGGGAGGATGCCAGGACGCAAGCCAGCGGCGCCGATCAACAACTTGCAATCCGGCAAGCGATTCATTCCGTCGCGGCGAAGATCTTGGACATTGAAGATGAACAACTAAGGAAGGTAGAGAAGTCTCAGCTTCGCGTTTTTTGGTCAACAGTCCTTTTCACGGCGGCTTGTCTAGTGATTGTGGCTGGAGCATCGTTGTACAACTATCTTTCTGCCATCTCGGGCATCCCCGCGGACCAGCACTATAACCGGGGCCGAGAGCTGCTGGGCCAGCGAAGAAACTCAAGTCAGGTTCAGGCCGCACTGAGGAGATTTGAGCAAGCACTTGAACACGACCCAAACCACGTGCCGTCGCTTATCGCTTCGGCAGAGGCCCGAATACTCCTTGTTGGCCTAGGTGGCTCCGAGTTTCCGGACAGAGACCTGAGAGAGGCCGAGGCGTGTATCAACCTTGCCGAAAAGAACAATGGTGGAGATAGGCCGGACTATCTGATGGCCAAGGGACAGGTGCTTCTCTACGGAAACCGAGAGATCCTAGAGGCTCGCAAGTTTTTTCGTCATGCAGCCGATGTCGATGAATCTAACCTGACAGCATTGCAGAACGTCGCGTATACACACACCTTTCTACAAGACCATGAAAACGCGATCCGAATAAGTAGAGAAGCGGTTGACTACCTGACTAAGCAGGGACAAGGAAAGGATGATCCGCGGTATATTCGATGTAAAGTCAACTTCGCTTGGACTTTGTACCACGCCCGCGAGTATGAGGCGGCTGAAACCCAATGTAAGGACATACTCGCGGTCGATCCAACTAGCGATCACGCGAACCGATACCTCGGTCATATCTATACGCAGATGGGACAATACGCAAAGGCACTCGATCGATATCGGCGTGCCGGCGGCGACAACCTAGGAGTTAATCGAAACCTATTCGCGAACTATTCATGCGCGCTGGCACTTGGTGGTGCAAAGGACGAGGCAGAATACAACCTTCGTCAGATTGAACAAAGCAATCTTTACTATTCACCATATCGTCTTGCGCAAGCCTATTCCTCACTGGGCCGATATGAGCGAGCGCTAGAACTCCTCGTTCTAGCCAAGCAAGAACATGATCCATTCATCTTATGGTCGGCAACTGATCCCCTGATGACAGGTTTGACCGGAGATCGGAGATATGAATCGTTTTTGGAATCTATCGGCCTGGCCGCAACTATGCAACAACCTTAAACGCCTTGTACTTCGAAATCCGAGATCTCATCCGATGCCTCGTGCTTTACTCCAGCGGGCAAACTATGACTTGCTTTTGGGCGCCTCAAAAGAGTTCGAATTGGCACTCCTCGACAGGAACAGTATCCGTGAGCACTTGTTTCAACGCGAGAGTGATCAAGGCCGAGCTGAAGATGCAAAACAACGAGGGCGAATAATGAGCCGAGAGCGATTCCAATACATTTTGACTGGAGCCACGTGTGGTTTGGTTCTCTTGTCACTTGTTGGTTGCGGTGGACGCGAGAGAGACCAATCGGAAACGAATCGTCACAACAATGCTGGAGTTTCATTGGAAGGTCCCGCAAGCGCCGACTCCGCGGCCCATGATTCTTCCTCTGATCCTGAACAGAGGTCTTCGATGCACGACGATCATGGTGCCGAGCCTAAGGAGTCAATGCTCAAGGATGAACGAAAGTTTGGCACAATTTCAGTGAAGGTTAAGGTCTCCGGCGGGGATGCTGGGCAGGTCGTTCTGCTGTTAAAGAAGGAGACTTTTGGCTTCGATCATACCAATGCAGTCGAAACTCAATCCGGTTCAATAAATGATGGCGTCGCTCAACTTGAGTTTCCGAATGTGCCTCACGGAAGTTATGCGATTGCAGCGTTTCATGACAAGAACACCAACGGCAAAGTCGATCGAGCTTTCGGCCGAACCATGGAGAAGCTCGGGGCATCTAAAAATCCACCGATTGTTCGAGGGCGACTGTTGAATATGGGCCCCAGCGGCCCCAAGCCATGGTTCAAGCTGGAGAGCCGGAGCCTATCGCTAGAGATCAACCTTTAGCCGGAGGTTTTCCATGTCCCTGACGACCCCAGAGAATCCCCATGACTTGTTTCTGAGTTTTGCTCGTGACGCACGAAAGAGGGAACTAGACGGCCGACGGATTTATCCGATTCGCGAACTAAAACGCGAACTGGAGAAGTATCGCCACCCAAAGTCAAGGGAACGCTTCCGCGTCTACACGGACTGGGACGATATCAGTGCTATTGGTTCCCGTATCGAATCAGCTATCCGCGTTGGTTTGCAGTCGAGTCCAGCTCTCTTGGTCGTCTGTTCGCATCAGGCATCCGAGAATGAATGGGTGCAATTGGAATTGCGTAGCTACAGCGAAATCCGACCAGACGGGAGGCAACTTGCGGCAGCTCTAGATGTTATTCCAAGTTCGGCGTTTCCGGAGATCTTTGACGGGGAACTCGGCGCAAACTTGATGATTGAAGATGGAATGCGAGTTGTTGAATGGCGTCGAAAACTAAAAGAGGAAGCGCCAAAGATCGTCGATGCAGTGTGGGAGGACGTCAAGCTACAAGATCTTGTTGATCGCTTCCGTAAGGATCAGCAGCGTCGGCGACTTACCTTAGGGGCAATTCTCTCCCTCTTCATCGTCGCGAGCTGTTTCGCACTGTGGTTTGGCTACGCAAGCTACTACGAAAATCGAGCCCAAGATGCTCGAGCCCACTTTGAAAGAGCCGTCAGCCGGGACGATGGTGAGCAGGCTGTTGCACTTCGAGATCTTGCTTCTGCCATTGAAGATGCTCCTTGGGGAGATCCAAGCCTGCAGACCTATGTCGCGTATGCGGCCCATATGATGGCTCAGGAGCCTACTGTTATTGCTAATCTTGGCATTTCAAAAGCCAGTGACGTTGAGCTAAGCCCGCATGGTAAGTATCTCGTTGAGCGGTCTCGATCTGGTGACATCAGAATCTGGGATTTACGTGATTGGAAAAGTTCAAATATTTCAGAAATACCTCTACAGCTTTTCGGGAACGAAAGTGGACGATCAAAGTCTCAGTCGATTCATTGGTTTCCCGCAGCCGACTGCCTGCTTTTGACCTCCGCTATACACGACGGTGACAGCACAGCTACGAATCTCCACCGTGTTCAGCTTCCGTCCGGAGACACACAAGAAATCATTGTGCCGGGAGCGGTGAACTCCAGGAGTCTGATGGCTGGTGGTCACCCACGGGCGTTGTACCGCAAAGCAAACGCAAACGACGGTGGCGCACGGCTTGAGCCACTTAACGAAGTTGAGTGGTCGATTCAGAGCAAGGCGTGTGCGGGGTCGTTGTCGGTTCTGCCAGGATCCAACCATGACCTCGCGGTAGCCGTTGCCTCAGAGTTGGAAGGGAAGTCGGCAGTTCGAGTATGGCAGCTAACTCATAACATGGAGCCGGAACTTTTGCGTGCACTGGAGGCCAATGGCGTTGTATCGTCGGTTGCATGGTCAATTGGCGGCCGGTTCTTGATAGCACTATCGCACACGAAGGATTCACGATTCCTAGTGATTTGGAACGTCGAGAGCTGGGACATCGAAAAGCAGATGACCATGCCAATTCAGCCAAGGATGGAGATTTTCGAAGCGACTCAAGGCTCGATCCGTCCTCGTGGGATCATGGATGTTTCGGAGGACGCTGATCTCGTCATCCACCGAGAATCAATTATTGGTGGGCTTGCATTCGGAATACGTGAGCATGGCCTCGGTATCTGGTCCGTCGACAATCAGACGTTTCAAAGCACTCGCATTGGCGGGGCCGACCGGATCACTTCCGCAGAGTTTTCGGATCCCCGGGGATACATTTCAGTGGTGAGTCGTGAGACCGGCTCCGTCATGACATGGAATCCGATCTCGAACACTCTGGTGTGCCGCCTATTTGAATCGCCTCCAGGTTATCTGATCCACAGCGACAGCAATTCTGTACTTGGTGTATCACCTACCGGAAAACTGGTCGCTTGGCCGCTCAAAGGTTTAGGTGAACCTCAAAAAGTGCCTGGTGATGGCAGTGAGTTGCTACGCGCAGTGTTCTTGAACCAAGCAAGACACATTGCCGCTCTCACGACAGATGGTGTTTTGCAGGTATTCGACAGGACTACCCAGAAGCGAGTGTGGCAACAGTCGATCAATGTCGATTCCGAGAGTGTTTCAGCATCGTGGCTGACGTCGAGCCGTAACGGTAAATTCTTGGTTATCGCGTGGGCCGACAACGATACCCGAGAAACGCTCTGGCGAATCGAGGTGCGACGAACGGAGGACGGCGCACGCGCGCTTCCAGCGAGCCTGACATTTGATCAGCGATTGGCGGACCTGCAGATCAGTGATTCCGGAAGCACATGTAGACTGTTGGTTGGACCGCAAAACGGAAAGTGCTCAATTCATACTTTGGAATTTGGAGATTCATGGGAACAAACGAGTGTCATTCATGTTCCCGTGAGGGGCGTCTTGATTGGACTCGCAGCTGATGGCAAATCTATTCTGACGCACACCAATCAGGATGGCCTACAGATGAGGGGGGCGGATGGAAAGCTAATCCAGCAGGACGACGGTGAAAACGCACTATCGACAACGCTGGGAAAATGGCAGGCTGGCATACCCTTTTCCACAAACGCCTCCGCAACGGCGCGAAGCTCTTCGCGCCCTTCCCCAGATTTAAAGAACATGTTGTCACAGAGTTGGTACGTTTTTGGATCGGACGAAGTTTCGGCGCGAATTGAACGCGAGGCGCTCTCGCAGATTTCAGGCACGCCGATTGTGGGCGAACTGACTCTAATAGCGGATGGGCTCGAGTTTCCGTATCGCATCTGGCATCCTAACCGCGTCATAGCCGCAGCATTCGATGAAGACGCAACGCGACTAATGGTTATCACATCCGCGGGCGATTGCTATGAGCATTTCGTGCGGCCGAGTCTCGGAGATACAAGTCGATGGATTGCCGAGATAGCTCGAAGAGCAGCAGATGTTGCAGCGAGCGACTCACAATCATCGGAAATCTCAGACTTGAATTTAGAAATCAAAGCTATCCTGGAAAAGAGATCCCAAGTTTCAGATCCGATCGCCGCATACTTGGAACAAAATTGGTGGAGGGCGGAAGAATAACTGCCAGATGCAATGGATGTCGTGAAACGAAGTACGAAACAGAAAGAAAGACGTTCTCTCAAATACGATGCCTTCATCTCGTATAGCCACAAAGCGGATGCTCCACTGGCGGAGGCGTTGGAGAGGCACTTAGAGAAATTTGCGAAGCCCTGGTATCGGCTCCGCTCCGCGAACGTCTTTCGCGACGAAACATCTCTAGCCACTTCACCAAATCTTTGGCCGACCATCGTGGCCAACCTGGACGAGTCAGCTTATCTCATCTTGCTCGCTTCGACTGCGGCTGCTGACTCGAAATGGGTTTGCAAGGAACTCAGTTACTGGATTACCGACGGAGCGTGTGATGAACCAGACACACTTACGCCGACGTTGATTCAGCAGGACAAGGTCGAGCGTGTATTCCTGGTACTGACAGAAGGCGATATTGCTTGGGACGATAGCGGGGCAGACTTTAATTGGAAAAGAACAACCGCTCTTCCGACGCAAGTCCTCAGCCAAGTATTTGCTGGCGAGCCACTCTGGGTTGACCTGCGTTGGGCACGTGCATCCGAGAATCCGCTGGATCGCACCAACGAAGAATTCATGCATGCCATCGCCAAGCTTTCCGCACCGATCCGCGATCTCGACATCGAATCGCTAATCGGCGCGGACTTTCGTGAACATCGACGCTCACTCGCCATCTTTCGGTGGCTCTCCATAGGCTTGGCATTCGGGATCTTGCTGGCGGTGATCGCCACCGGGGTAGCGCTGGTCCAAAGAAACGAAGCAGTTGAGGCACGCAAGACTGCGGACCAACAAACCGAAGCCACACAATACGAGCTATACGCCGTGCGTGCGAGCCAGTTGGAACAAACCTGGACTGCCGGAAACCTCGATCAACTGCCCGCGTTTTTGTCGGAAGCGCAAATGAGTCACGAGGGTGTCGACCTGCGAGGATTCGAATGGTTCTTGTACAATCGTCTTGCATCAGCGCAAATGCTGTCTGTTCGTCCGGAAATTGATGGCGTTTCTGGTTCTGGGCTTGGGCAACTTCGCTGCTTCACAGTCTCGCATGATGACGAACATATTGCGATCGGGTGGAGAAACGCCGTCTCCGTAATTCGTCTACGTGTCTTCAAATCCGATGCCCACCGAATATTGACGGAGCTTGCGTCCGTCAATCGACGCGATGTTGGAGACGCGGAGTGGAGAAAGGGACTTGCCGGAGTGGATGGAGTCGTCGCGATGCTCTTCGGCGCACCCTATGAGGCCTTAGGCTTCTGCCCAAACGGTGAGTATCTTGTTGCAGCTGGCGACCAAGCTACTCACGCGTGGGACACGGCATCTTGGACACGGATTCCTGTCCCGACAGAATCTGGTTGTTATTCGATCTGTTTCTCCCGCGATAGCAAGATCGTCGCGTTAGGTGCGTTCGACAACACGGTGAAGGTGTTGCGAGTTCCGGAGTTTCAGTTGTGGCATTCGCTCGAAGGCCATACTCAGCGTGTGACGGCTGTGGACATTCGGCATTCGCACGACGATGGAGCGGTCATTGGTTCCTCATCGACCGACGGCACGACTCGCATCTGGGATATCGCGGGTGAGACCTACTCAAGCGTCGAGCTTTCTCACGATGTGCTGCCTGAACGCATGGCTCCAGTCAACGATCTGTGCTTTTCGAATGGAGGAAAAGCGTTCGCCACCGCCGGAGATGACGGCGTCGTCAATCTTCGTTTCGGATTTGCGCACTTAGACTACCGTCTAACAACTCAAACGTCTCACGCGGACGAGGTGTGGTCGATAGCGTTCTCGCCGAACGACAAATTGCTTATCGCCGGTGACAGGAGTGGCGTACTAAGAATCAACAACATCGACATTGTTGCGGAGCCGAAAGTCACTTCTACGCGGATAGTCGCAAACGTCGCTGATTTGGATGTCGAGCCGTTTGATGCTACGTCTGCCAATCCAGAGGCGGTCGTGCATATCGAGTTCACGAGAGATTCCAGATTCGCGATCGCCCTGAGCAACTACGGACGGATACGGATTTTTGACGTTGGTAAGCTGGCGATTGGTTACACTCCACGTTGGCAGGGCCATAGCACGTCGAACAACGGTGTCGTTCGTGCCGTTCGCTTCACGACGGATGGACAGCAGTTGGTCGCAGCCGAAAACAACCGCTTATCGGTAGCAACGCTAAGCGACGGAACGTGGTCGGGGTTTTCATCCGCACGTTCTATTGATCTGCATGTGAATGAGTTTACAGACGAATCTCGTTCTAAGCGAACGCTGATTCTGGACCAAACGGAATCCCAGTATGTGCAACAGATGCGATTAGAGTCCGAGACACTGCTTGGCTCGACGTCCAAAATGACAAGCGTTGCCTTCGGACGCGATTTGACACAGGCCATTACGGGGCATCAGAGTGGTGAAGTGTCAATCTGGACCTTGAAACCACTGAAGCGAATTCGATCGTTTCAAGCACATGAAGCTGCGATAACCGGCATTGCGTTTCTCGATGATCGCGCAATTGCTACGTGCGGCAGCGGCAGCAAATCCATCGAGATGTGGAGCAGTGATAACGACTCACTGCTTAAGCAACTCGAGGGACATGCCCAGCAAGTCACTTGCCTGCTTGCATCTTCCGACGGTCGTCGGCTCTTCAGCGGTAGCGACGACGCGACGATTCGAATTTGGGATGTAGTCAGTGGGCATGCTGTTGCGACACTGCGCAAGCATTCGTCAGGAATTAGGTGCCTTGCTTTGACCAGCGGAGACCACACTCTGGCTTCCGGTGGAGCAGACCAAAACGTCGTCTTTTGGCAAACGAAGAATAACTGAACCTACTCCGTTCATTCTCGTTGACGCTCTTTATTGTCTCCTGCTAAGCATTTCTTACCGAAAGTCATGGCGATTCAGGTTCGATGCTTTTCAAATTCGCAAATTCTCGCTCAAAACGGTTATCTGGCAATTGGTCCGTAACTTGCAGGAATTGGCACAGACGGATTGGGACCTTGGCAAGGTGTCGAAATGGAAGCAATGCTTCCACTAGCCGTGCAAGACGGATACCCCGCAATTCCCGTACCAATACAGGGGCAACAGCGCAAGCCAGCTATCCGTTTTTCCTCGCAAAACAAACGTGAGTTGCGATCCGGCTCAACCATAGAAAGACTGGACCGTCTCGGCGGGGAATCACTTGAGACATGCCCTCCGTAAACAAGGGGCTGGTAGAATGTCATTATTGACGACTCGGTATTGATGTCCAGCATCCGGAAACGGTTGGCTGTTTCGCTGTTGACTGTCGCATTTATTTGAACGCGTTTTTAGAACGTATTAGATTATGGCGGAGAGCCCCCTGCAAAAGACATTCTGGCCGCTCGCGACGACAAGAAGGAGGCCAAGACTCGTAATCGCTTCGAATATCGGCCCCGCAGCGGCGACGAAGGTGTATGACACGTTCTGGCAGTTTGCTGCCGAGCGGCAGGCGGTGTTCTTTCGGCGTCACATTGGTGAACCGCCGCCCTGGTCGGATGATGACATCCTACAAACCTACAAGTTCACGAACGCCTATCGCGCGTCAGATCGGGTCAGCCAGTACCTGATCCGCAACGTGATCTACCAGGGCTCTCAATCAACTAATGAAGTATTCTTTCGCACGATCCTGTTCAAGCTCTTCAACAAGATCGACACCTGGGAATTGCTCAATGAAAAACTTGATGACATCTCGTACGAATCTTATTCCTTCAAACGATATGATCACATCCTTACGGCGGCTATGGAGCGCAAGCAGACGATCTACTCAGCGGCGTACATCATGCCGTCGGGAAGTAAAAAGAACGGCAGTACCAAGAAGCATCGGAGTCATCTGCAACTACTTGAAAAGATGATGAATGAGCGTGTTCCTGACCGGATCGCGAGTGCGGGCTCAATGCGGGAGGCGTTTGATATTCTGGTTTCCTACCCCATGATTGGGGACTTCTTGGCCTACCAGTATGTCACAGATTTGAACTACAGCGAGATTTGCGACTTCACTGAAATGGAGTTCGTTGTACCAGGTCCGGGCGCAATCGATGGGATCAGCAAGTGCTTCAAAGCACGTGGTAGGCTTACGGAGGTCGACATTATCAGGCTGGTTACCGAACGCCAAGCGGAAGAATTCGAGCGCCTTGGCCTGGAATTCAGAAGCCTCTGGGGAAGACCGTTGCAGCTCATCGACTGTCAGAACCTGTTCTGTGAAATCAGCAAGTATGCTCGCGTACGGCATCCAGAGGTGAACGGAGTCGCGAAGCGAACACGTATTAAACAAAAGTACAAACCAACGAGAGATCCAATTCCACTTTGGTACCCGCCGAAATGGAATATTAACGAGCGGATTGAAGGATCTTGCAAAGGAGTTTTCGGGGTGAGCCATGGACTTCCGCGTGTATCAAACTGAAGCAGTAAGAACGGATCAAGTCGTTCAGGACGATGAGAAGGGAAAACTCGTGCCATTGCTCGGTCTCGCTGGTGAAGTTGGGACTCTGCTTTCCGAGTACAAGAAATTCATGCGGGATGGGAGTGCACATGAACGCTTTGATGAGCAGGTTGCCGAGGAGCTTGGTGACTTGCTCTGGTATGTCGCAAATGTAGCAAGCAAATTCGGCCTTGATTTGAACGATGTCGCGGAAGCCAATCTTAAGAAGACGCGAGATCGTTGGCCGGAGCGAGGAAGAGAAGGGAAACCCGCATCGGTCGAGACGAACGTAAAACTGTTCGATGAAAAGTTCCCGACGGAGCAGCAGATTCCGCGAGAGTTCGCGATTCAGTTCAATGAGCAAAGCGAAGGGCAGGCCCTAAGAGTCATTATCAGTCGCGACGGACAGCAAGTCGGGAACACGCTGACGGATAACGCGCATGAAGACGATGGATATCGATTTCACGATGTATTCCATTTATCATACGCAGCAATACTAGGATGGTCTCCAATTGTTCGAAAGCTGCTAGGCGTAAAACGCAAGGCGGCCCCAGAGATCGACGAAGTGGAAGATGGAGCCAGAGCAAGGATCATTGAAGAGCTAATCTCGCAACTGGTGTATACGTATGCCCGCGAACACAAATACTTGGACGGAGTGGGTAGCCTCGATTATCACCTGCTCAAAACAATCCATTCTCTGGTCGCCGACCGTGAAGTGAAAGCGAGCTCGCTGGCTGAGTGGGAACAGGCCATTTTTGCCGGATACGAAGTGTGGCGTCAGGTGCGCGAACATCGAGGCGGCACGGTAAAAGTCAATTTGCGTGAGCGACAGATATCATTCGTCGGTCCGCGAGATTACGCTACCAGCCAGCGCGGAGTTGGAGCATGAGCGAATCGAAGGACAAGAGCAAGCGA
>JANQOL010000264.1 GCA_028289675.1 Pirellulaceae bacterium | reverse complement strand
GTTCCTGGAGCTCGTCACGTTGGCTGCGCAATGCAGCGAATTCCGCCTGCTCTCCAGCAGTCGCTCCGAGTCGATCGAGCTTCAGTTTTTCGAGTGCTTCCGCGCCCTGCTCAAGCGCGATTATCTCGTCGCGTAACCCCTGCAGTTGCGAATTGATCGCTTCTTGTCGTTGCTCGGCTGCTCGTTGTTCGGCCTTGTGCCGTTCCTCGGCGGCCGCTGCAGCGTCAGCGTTCGCCTGTTCAATCGCTCGCAAGTCAGCCAGCTCTTGGCGACGGCCGCGTTCCTGTTGGGCTTCGGCGCGGGCCTTTTGCACGTCGCGTAAAATCTGCAACGAGTCGCTGGCGAGTGCGCCTTGGAGCGAGTCGCCAGCACCGGAGAAGTCGAAGGCCTGGATTTGATACAGAGCGTTGGCAACACCGGTTACGGTCTGGCCCCAGTCTTGCAAATACCCGAGTCCGATCGCCAACAGGTCGACGGAACGTTCAAGATTCAGTCCGATACCAGCGAACGAAGTCTGCAGCGTGAGTACTTCCGTTGCGATGACGTCAATCACCGGTGCTACTTCGGCTGCCATCTGGCGAAAAGCGCCAGTTGCGATCAGCTGGACGCGACCCCACGCGTCGTTCGCCGCTTCGACCTGGTTCGCTTGTGCTTCGCTCAGCGTGAGACCGAGTCGTTCTGCGGTTGCAATGGAATCGTCGATCGCCTCCGGTCCGCCGCGAAGCGTTGAAACGAGCGCGGCACCTTCCTCCTCGAACAACCGATACGCCAAGAGCAGCTGATCGGTCTCGCTGGACATGCCCGATGTTGCTGTGGCAATTTGTTGAATGGCCGCCAGCGGACCCTGTTCAAGCAACTGGCCAGCATCAAGTCCGATGCTGGTCAGTTGATCATCTAAGGCACCGCCATTGCGCTCAGCTTCCGCCAAACGAATCTGCAGTTTGGCGAGCGCTTTGTCGGCTACTTCTGGGCCTTTGCCGGTAGACTCGCCAACGGCCAACCGAAAGCCAGCCAATTCTCGAAAGGTGACATTGACCTTGTCCGAGGCCTTGGCAATCTCGTCGATCTCGCCGAGCTGCTCGCGCACACCACGGATCGTGACAATCAGGGCGGCAGTCGCCGTGGCGGCTGTGACGAATGCGGCCGCGATCGCACCGCCAGTGGCGATGCTGACAGGACTAAGACCGCCGATCGCCGCAGCGGCGCGCTTGGATCCAGTGGTTACCTTGGTGAACTCGGCGTCAATGACGTCGTCCACTTTGCCGATGGAGCCTGCATACGCGGTCGCGGCGTTGTAGAGCGTAAGTCCGCCGGCGTCGACGCGGTCACCGATGCGGCGTGTCGCAGCCATACGTCGCGTTGCCGCATCGGCTACAACTGTCGCTGCAGCAAAAGCGGCCATGTCGTGTGCTGCGTCGGCCGTGTTGTCTGCAATCTCTGCAGAGTTTTTTCGAACTCGATTCTGAGCGGCAACAGCGAATGCTGCTGTTACAGCGCTAAATGCATTGGCGGCTGCCGAGGCTCCAGGTATCAACAAAGCCAGGTCGCGTCCGAGATCTTGCACCGGGGAGAGTACTTCGCCCGTCGTCGCTCCCAGTTCCGACATGCGTCGATCGAATCGACTCACGCGGTCTTCCGCGCCGGTCAGATCGGAATCCAGTTTCCCGGTCCGGGCGCCGAGGACGATATCGAGATTCTCAATAACGGCCATTTATTGGCTCAGCTCCTCAATCCACTGGCGAGTACTCGTCCGATATCTGGCGAGCACTTGGCCGCGATTGTTGCGGGCGGTTTTCCGGTGATAGTGCTTGCCGGGTACGGATCGTCGCTTGCGATCGTGGGCTTCCGCAGCGGCGAGCTGAGCTGCATTGCGGCGGACGCCTCTGGCGGCTCCCAAGTCGACGTTCCGCAGACGTCGGCCGGTCTTCCAGCCTTTTTCGATGAACCAGCCGTAGAAGGCTTTGCCGCGAAAACCTCGGCCGGACTTCGACGTCGTCACGCGCGAACCGATCTTGTTTCGCGATCGCTTCAGCGCTCGCACTTTGGTCGCGCGACTCAATCGGCCGGTCCGCTGCGGAGCTGCTCGAGCAACCTTGGGTGCCAGCGGCTTTAGCGCTTCGCGGCTCGATTTTCGGATTGCCTTTTTGGCGAGCGGTCCGCGCAGCTGGCGAAGCTTGGCGTTGAGCTCCTCAATTCCCGTAACGACTCCTGTGGCCACTTGTTAGCTCGCATAGCCAGTGGTGTCGTGAATGCTCACAAACGTGCTGCTAATTGCCTCAAAGATCTGTTCGTCCGAGGCCTCCGGTTCGGGCTCATAGCAAAACGCGTCGAGTTCGGCGCCGCTCGCAGCGGCTGCGTACAGGTCGCGGCGTTCCAAACCGATTCGTTCTAGCCGACTGAGCGCTAGCAGCTCGGCATACTCGTGCGACGAAAGAGACTTTAGCCAGCGTCGTCGGGATCCGAAGCCTTGGTCGAGGGCGACCCGCCACTGCCAGCGTCGGAGCCTTCCTGATTCGCTGGCGCTGGCGAGTTTTTTTCCAGCTGGTCGATGTCGGAGGCAGTTAGGCCATTGATACGGCTCGCAGTTGCGAAGATCCGGCTGGTAGCTTTTCCGTTGCGATTGCCGATGATCTGAGCTGCTTTCTCTACGTCATCTGCAAACAATCGATCGCGTTTGCAGTTGCACAAACAAAATGCGGCCACAAATGCGCGGAAGCCAACTGAGGACTGATCATCATTGCGACAATCGCGGTAGTCGAGCCATTGCGTCTCCAACTCGTCTCGTTCGTCAGCATCAAGCTCGGCTACGTACACGAGACCATTAGGCGTCCATTCCGGCACAGGTACTTGCCGCGCTTTCAGCTCGTCAGCTGTACCCAAGATATCGGCACCGCTAAGAATCTGAGCAGCCGAAAGCTCCGGGTCCTTAGATAGCCGATCTACAGTTCGTTGTTGCAAACTTTTGTTCATTGTTTCTCAATTGAGTAGGAAGAAAATGTGACGGGTCACGCGGCTATGGCAACGTTGAACGCACGGGCGCACTGGTCGCCAGGATTTTGACCATTCGAGTTACCACGTTCTTGCGTTCAATTCGCTCGGGACTCAGCTCCAGAATTCGCCCGGTGAATAGATCTTGAACCGTGGGCGAAAACATAAGGTAGTGCAACTTCCAAGTGCCTTCCCGCGCGTCCGGATCTGTGTTGTCAAACAGAGTATCGAGCAGCTCCGACTCAGTGCTGTTGGGCTCGTAGATGAGGTCAAGTTCCATTTCTCCTTGATTTGGTGGATCCGAATCCAGGTAGACCTCGATATCATCCTCAGCGCAGGTTGCATCGACTTTTTCGCGAGTTTTCGGCGGCGGTGTGACTCCCTTGATCCCAGCGACCACAGTGTCATTCAACAGCAGTGCGATCTTGTGACCGAGGCGACGGCGTAGCGGCATAGTTCCGGATTCCTAATTGATGGGTGCTAGTGGAACGGAGTAAACCACGACTTCGTACGCATGTACGAAATCAGGTTGGTTCTCGCCGATGGATTGGAATTGATAGTCGTCGTCGGCATCGTCGACTTCGACGAATTGGATTAGCCAGTCGCCGAGCTCGTGATCTTCGATTGCTTCAAGCAGCAATTCGAAAGCGTCAAGCGAGGCCTCGACATCGTCGCGAGCAATGATCTCAAACGCGAATCGGTCGGTACGATTGCAAACGTTCCCGTTCGCATCACGTTCCTTGTCCACTCCGGAACGATGGAACCAAGCGTACGGCAGCGCGGTATCCGGAATGGCTTGGTAGTGCGTCGACGGCGTGAACTGCTCCTCAGTGTCTAACACCTCGCGCAGATAGGCCGGCATGTCAAACGTGCTCATCGTGGCGTCGACCCGCAGACGAGGATCAGCTCGCGGCGTGTCTCATCGCCGTCCACGATGTCCCGGACGTACAACGCTCGGCCACGAAATAGGAAACGGCCGCTGCGCGAGTAGTCGCTCTTGAAGCGTACACGGACCGTGTGCGTATCTTCCGCCGTCAACTGTCGCTGGTACTCGGACTCATTGCCGGAGAGCTCCCGAACATCGCACCAAATCTGCCGTTCGGTCTCATACTTGTTTGCCGCACGGACATCCCTACCAAGTCGATCCTGGACTTGAGTCGGCAGCTGCCAATCTGCGCGGTGTCGCAGGCGACCCGTTTCGGTGGTGTCTCTCATTCACCAAATTTCATCGAAGTCGTCGAAGACGTCAGCGGTAGCGGCCGCACTTAGGAAGGCCTGCAAGCCCACTGGCAAATCGTGAATTGCTTTGGTCGCCATCAGCTCCGGATGCAAAAACCAAAAGCCAACCAGGCCTTTGACCATCCGCAACCAGGTGCCTGGGATTTCACCTGCGGCAAAACCGGAGGAGAAGGTGATTTGAACCGCGTCGGGTGTGCTGTCTGTGTCTGGCCATCCATCCCAGTCTGCGATCGCGATGCGTCCCGGACCTTCATCGTCCCGACGTATGCTCAGCGTAGCGAGGTCGACTGTGGCGACCTGGTCGCCGGCCCGGTAGTTGATGGCCGTCACGGTCTGCAGCGGCCAGCGCGGCAAATACAACCACTTCGTGGTTGGAAAACAATCGGCCGTCAATTCCCAGCTGGCTGGCAGCAAGGAGACGTCGGCCTGGGCTTCCAGGAACTGCGTTGCTTCTTGGATCAACTCCGCAAACGTTGCATCGTGTTCGTCGCCGTCGATCGAGCTATTGCGGCGAGCGACGTCGACTGTGATCGGTTGGCCGGCCGGCGCGGCGACTTGGCGCAATGCGTAACGATACTGGTCCATTAGTTGACGAACAGGTCAATAGCGTCTCGGATGCGTCCCACCGTGACCCGCCCAATCTTGTCGATGCGTTGGAGTCTCGCATCGCTTGAACGGTGAACGAGCGACAACTTCCCAAGTCCAGCTGCAGCGAGCTCGGCGCATTGATCAAGCGTGATTCTCGGGTCCCATTCGTGTAGCTCGGCGACTGTCGCATCGCTCAGCAATAGGGCGATCGGATCATCGGCAGGCAGTGAAGGGGCTGGCGTGGTAGCTTCGGCGCTTCTATTGGCCGACGGCATTTCTACGATGTCTCGCTCATCGTCCAGGTCGACGTTAAAGGGTCGGGCATCACCCAACTGGATCAACCGCTCTGCAACGTCAGCATCGCATCGGCAGGTCCGGTTGGCGGGGATTTCGAAACCATCGCCGATGAATCCGGTGGTCATCACTACCAAGGTTTGCATTGCACGGCCGCGAAGTTTGGATGAAAAAAAGTATGTTGTTCACTGCCGCAGGCCCGCTACCTCCGAAGAGATAGCGGGCCGTTGGCGCTCTCACAATGGTGTATGTTGGTGTGCTACCGACTAGGATTGCTGGAGCTTCTTGACCCCACAGGTAGCATCGCTGGTATGCCGCAGAAGCTTGCCGTCGATACGTTGGTGTGCCAGGAAGCCAATTTGCAGGAGCTCGATGAACCGCTCGCGAGCGACGACCAGGCTGACATTGCCGACGCGTCGCAACTTGTAATCGCTCAGCTTGCCAAACAGCATGCTGTCTTCACCGGTGGCCAGTGTGTCGGACATGTGCTGGTTGTACGCGTAGGGTCTGTTGTGCAATCGGTCTGGAGTGCCGTCGCGCATGGACATTTGCCACAGAGGCCTGCCTTCAGCGTCCTTCAGCAGACGCAGATTCTGCAGCATGGTGTCGTGCATGCAGAACGCCGAGTCAGCTCGTTTGGAAGGGTCAACGCTGTGCTCCAAACGCACGATGTCGTTGTAGCCGATGGCGGTGGGAGCCGCGGACGTCGCACCTACAGGTGCATCCAGCAGGATTCCTCGGCACTGCTTAGTTCCGTCGCCGGTCGTACATGATCGGTTGGTCGATCGACCGAGACGTTCGCCGAGCATCAACGCGAGAGTTACCTCGACGCTGAACATGGAATCCTCGCCCAAGGACAGTGGCACCTTGATCCACTTCGAACTCAGTTGATGAGCGTTCCACGTCATCCGCGCTAACACCGGATCCGGCTCGCCACCGGCCTGTGTGTCGGAATGCTCAACGTTGATGAATTCGCCTTCGTTGGCGGTGTCGTCGGCGGTTGGCCATTTCACCTCCTCACCCGTGCTGGTCGTAATGGTGTCGACGTAGGACAACATCGTGCCATTGGCCAGCATGGCCAGCTCAAGCATGTTGACGAACGTGGTGGGTACCAGTTCCGGGCCCAGGCCGGCGGTGAACGACGATAGTGCGCGGTTCTCTCCGGACTCCAGGAAGTTGGCTCGCTCCTCTTCATTCATCATGCGAGCGCGACGGGCCAGACTTTGGTGCCGACGGGTGGGCAACAAGTTGATACTGGTCTCTTGGCCAAAGCGTACGTTGAGTTTTTCGCAAGCGACTCGCATTTCATCGGTCACGAGCTCGGGCTTGCTCTCGCCAATGATCCAAGCGCGAAAGGCCAATCGCTTGAGCTGTTGTCGTTGCGAGTATTCAGCGGCCTGGTCAAGGCTCATGCCGTCATCACCGAACGTGCGATTCTCACCCGGAATCACGTCGTCCAAGCCTGGCTTGTGGCCGGTTCGTTGCGACTGCTCTTGGGACGCTCGGATTTCTTCGACGCGTTTCGCGACGTTGTCGTCTTTTTCCAGCTGGTCAAGCTCGCGCTGGTTCTCGTCGAACTCCGTGTTTACGCGCTTCCAGGTTTGCTCGGTGTCATCGGGCCAGGCGTCTTTGCCGGCAGCACGCCGCTCTTGATATTCAGTGCCCAGCTTGCGCAACTGGTCGCCCAGTTCCTTGCGCTTCTTGCGACGTTCATCGAGTGTGAGTTTCGGCGTTTCAGTGGTCGTCATGGTCGCTCTCAAAATTTGGAAGGGTCGCCCGCTAACGCGGCAAAGATAGAAGTTTCTCATCGAAACAAGCTTGCCGCGTATAGACGCCGATCAAGCGTTCAGATGGTGACTCCTCCCTGGAGTGATCGGCGTCTGGACGTCCGCACCCTGGGATGGGCTTCAGAGTCTGCAGTTTAGCCTACGGTGTTCGTTGTCCCGCCTGATCGTGCTGTCGCGGTTGCCAGCCATACTTGGAGATCGCTTGTGACTCCGTGAATCTCTCGACGCCGCGGCGCGCATTCACGTCGTTGTGACAATCGAAACCCCACCACGGATCCTCCGGCCGCGGATCCTGCGCGATCTCCAGCCAGTGTGCCCAGCAGCTGCCGCAGCCGAGCAGCGCGGCAACTTGTTTGAGCCAAGCTGCGTACTCCTCGGCCGTTCGCACGGATCGATGTAGTTGGTCCCACAGTCCGGCAAGTGTCAGAGTGGCTGATGGCCGAGCCAGCCGACAATCAAGGCAGTACACGCTGCCGACGACGTTCGTGAAGACGACACGACTACAAGAGTGGCATTGGTCGCGGCGCAGCTCAGGTGAGTGTAAGTGTGACGTTGGCGGTGCGGTAATCACAGATCGGCAAATCCAAGTCGTCGAGGTCCGGATCGTCGTACGCGATGTCCTCGTAGCCAGTAGTTGTCGAACGCTCCAGCACGACCGGCAGTGGCGGCTGTTCGACGTATCCGCAGGTCGGCACCTGCGGCGCCGTGGTGTCACCTCGGCAGCGAGCTGGTACCGTAGCTGCCGGCAGCCAGCTGCGGGTGATGATTGATCGAATTTGGACGATTGGTCCGGGGTTCTGGACGGACGACTTCACAACCGCGAAGCTCATCCATTGGGCAAAAATTTGGAACGTGTTGTAGGCGACGGTCGCCAGATATCCTCCGCGCGTGTAGACCGGCGGTGCGGTCGGAACGCAATTGAAGCTGACGCTACCCGAGCTGCATGGAGCCACGATCAACTGCGTGTGGACGCCGGTCAGTCCACTGGTCTCACCCATGCACGGTGGTGCGTATGGTGCACCGTTGCAAGTCTCCGTTGTGGGGCCAAGCAGAGCTCCACCGGTAAGCTCGACGTAGGCGAGTTCCGTCCGCGGTCGTGTGGTGTCGGTCGTCGTATCGTGACACGAACACGTTGCGACCGTCGAGCAATCCGGCGGGCATTCGCCGCTGCAGCCTGGTCTATTCTTCCACAGAGCCACTACGCGGGAGGCTCCTGACCGCCGCCGGGATCCGCCGGGCAGTCCTCGAAGGTACAGATTCGAATTCCTGATTCCGAAAACATGAATTCAATGTCCCGGTCCGCTCCCACGGCCGTCGATGCATCGTTAAAGATCGTCTCGGTGGTCGCTGTCACATTGACTGTGCCGTCGGAGGCAACCGTGCGGATCAAGCAAGACGCGCTGCCGAGTGTGTTGCCGGTCTTGGCCGGAATGCCGGTAGACTGCGTGCGCGCGAAATACACGAGGCCGCGGCCGCCGCCGATCCGCTGCGGCTGCCTGCGAGGTGTGATATTGGCCGGACCAACGTTGACCGGCGCTTGAGCCATTTCCGTCAGTCGCTCGGCCGTCGGCTTGCTGTGGCCGTAGGTCCGTGCCATTGATCAATCCAAGTCGATTAGCCGCAAGCGTACATCGACATCAGTTGTCCGCCGGCGACTATCAAAATAGGCCTTCCGCTCGGCCATCAGCTCGCGGATTTCAGATGGCAAATCGGAATCACGTTGTCCCGGCGTGTTGCTACGTCCGGCCGTCGTGCCTTGGTACGCGGGCCAGGTCACGGGACCAACATCGTAGAGATCGAGATCGTAGATATTTCGGACGTATGTCCAGCTACCATCGTCGTTCTTGATGTCCGTCCATTGCACCTCGCGAACGACGAACGCAAAACTGGATCCGTTGACGTCGCCTCGATCGATCTTTGCTGCCACTCGACAGTGGTCCGGGTCGTTGGCGTCACCATCGATCTCGTACTGCAGGCCTTCGGCGACGATTGACAGACGGCAAGTCTCAGCAGACACGCGGCCGAGGAGCTGGGACGCGTCGTGATTGAATAGCCCACGTGCGTCGTGATTCTCCGAGATGGCTCGATCGAAGGCGCCGGGATGGATCCGTTCCACGGTGTCGGACCACAGCCAGTACTCAGTCTCCGGCTTGCCCTCTTGGTAGAACACGGACGCCAGTCCACGGATGGCGCTCGCCACGCCGTCACCGCGTGACTGCAGGCGCACCGTTGCGCGTTCCGTGTGGCGCAAATCAAACACCTGGTTGTTCGCGGCGCGGAACGATGCCGCCCGGAAGGATCCTGCTCGGCGGTTTATGAATTGCATTGGTCTCTCATCTTTCTAAGTTGATCCTCGGGATCCAAATCGAGCACGGTGCATGCTGGAGCGATCATGTTGCGTAGCTGAGCAAGCTCGCTGTCGGTCTCCGGCTTACCGCGCTCGTTGCGGATCCGCATGCGGTTCTGGGCTCGCTCTAGAGTGCTGATGGCTAATTGATTGGCCGCACCACGGGTCGATCGTTCGGACTCGCTCGACGTTGAAGTTGAATTCGAACCAACCGGCGCGACGTTCAAGGCCTGGTAATAGGTGTCGCCGCCTTCGTATCCGTCCATGTTCTCCCAGGCCCTGGTTTCATCCGGAGACCAGCGTCCGGCCTGAATGCCGCTGAC
This sequence comes from Pirellulaceae bacterium, assembly GCA_028289675.1. Taxonomy (GTDB): domain Bacteria; phylum Planctomycetota; class Planctomycetia; order Pirellulales; family Pirellulaceae; genus Aureliella. The sequence continues at coordinate 2,732 of JANQOL010000264.1, read as the reverse complement.
AGCGATTTCGTTTCGCGTCTTGGCGTCGGCCCACAGGAGACGATTGACGTTGTGCTCAAAGTAGACCTTGTTGTCGGCCTTCTCTTCTGCGGTCCGGAGCTTGGCGTTGCATTCGCATGCGATCGCACACAGCCAAATGGCCAGCGTGCTGTCGTGGTAGTCTCGCTTTGCGTTTTCGTCCGAGTTGTAGGACGTCGACCCTTCCACGCTCAACTGGCTTGCGCGCAGATTCAGGACGCGTGCAACTTCACGGGCGTCTTGTTCTGTGGACTCAGTGAGCTGTGCTTTGCTCGGGTCGATCTGGGTCGAGAACCACTTGTAGCCGTCTCTGAGGACCAAAGTTCGGAACGCCGCTGCCGCGCCAGTGAAGCGCTGTTTAATCGAGGCCTGCAGCTTCTTGACCGTGGTCGGCTTTGCGCCCGGAGGCACAGCCAGGATGCCGCCGGCGGTCATGTTGTTTTTGAAAAACTTCGATTGGAATCTCTGCTTTGCCAGCGCCGATCCGAAGAGATCGACAAATAGCTCGGTCGTTTTGATGCCGCGCATGCCATCGATTGACAGGCCTTCGACATGAAGTACTTCGTCGTCTGGCAAGTACACGAGCTCGCCACGCACTTCGGTCAAGTAGTACTTGCGGCCGTCGATGCGCACAGGCGTCGTACGATCCGACAGCAGATTGTAGAGGCCAATGACATCGCCGCGGCCGTTCCAATCGATCCACGCATAACCGTTATTGAACAGCAGGCAGCTGGTCATGAATCGCCGCCAGAACTTGAACGCGTTCGTTTCGTCGTTCGCTTGACCACTAAGGTGGACGTGTCCGTAGGCGCTGTGACTTGGGAGCGATTTTCGACCGCTGTCGGTGCGTTCAAACACACCAAGAGACAACTTGGCGACGTCGCCCGAGATCTTTTGGCAACCTTGGAAAAACGCGGGGATCGATAGCGACTTCTTGGGCGTCACGATCTCGCCGGAGCCGGAGGTGGTTGTCTCGGTGAGCGCATCCCAGGGCGACGTGTTCGGATCCTCGATCGATCCGGAACCACGTTGTTCGGGTTCGCGGCCCATCGCCGCGCGGATTAAGTTTTGCCAGTACGCCATCAAACTTCTTCGACGTCGTGATCGTCGTAATAATCTCTGTCTTCCAGCCCAGTGATCGCGTCATGCAAACTCATCAGCAATGCATGCGCGCCGTCGACCTTGCGGTAGTCGCTGGAACCAGGCTTGACCAGCCGCTTATCGCCGTTGGTGTTCGACCGAGCGATCGCATTTCCGATTTGCCACGTCAGCAGATGGTTGCCGTTGTGACGAATCAAATGCGAGATGATGAGGCGCTCCAGTTCTTTGACCACCGGTCCGTACTCGGTGATCGTCTGAGCAAACTCCCAACGTTGGGCGCCGGTCTCCTCTTCTAGCCGCTGCGTGAACCACTCGGCCTTGAACAGCGGATCGTAGAAAAACTTTGTAATGCCAAAGCTTTGAATCAGCTCGACACAGTCTTCGAAGATCACCGTGTAGTCCACGATCTCTCCGGGAATCAATTTGACGTAGCCGCGCCGCGCCCATTCGCCGTACGGCGTGCGCTTGTTCTGTCGCTCGGCCTCTTTCTCCGGCAGCCAAAATCGCGGGACGATAGCGATCGTTCCATCGGGCCGCACGACCGATGCCACGGCCGCATTGGTGTCTCGGACGGCCGCAAAGTCGAGACCCAGGTACGCGGGGCAGTTCTGCGCTACCTCGGCGAGCTTGCTTTCTTTGAATGGTTCGTAACAATCGATCCTGGGTGCGCGGCGTTTGGCTCGTTTCGCTCGTTTGCGAGCGTTGACGCGCTCCGTCTTGCCGCTATCCCAATCATCAATGCCACGCGGACACGCGGTGTCGATCCAGCCATCTTCGGCGGAGAGCCAGCGCCCAAGTCTGAGTCTCAGCCACGCCGGCCACCGGCTGGGCTCAGCCTTGGCGTCCTCGTAGTCGCTGCGGAAGGCCTCCAGCTTTAGCGGTGCCTCGGGCGTGGTGCCCACCGATGGATTGGCTTTGAGCCAAGTCGCCTCATCGTGCGGATCGTCATCGACCGCGGCCCCATAGATCTCGCCGTAGAACTCCTGGTCGATCTGGCGGCCAGCGTTAACCGCGATGGTCTTGTCGTGCAACGTGCGAGCAACGCAGTCGCGTGATTTGCCGGCCGTAGTGATCGCCGCGAACAGCCCCTCGGGCTGGCTGGCAATCATGTATTTCAAAGTGTTGAAAAACTCGTGGCCTACCCAGCGATGAATCTCATCGCCAAGGCAATGGCCATTGACGCCGTCGGCCGACTCGGGGTCAGCCGCTACGACGTTCCACTCGTTGTCCCCGAACGTGACGGAGTGGAAGCCCTCGAGCTTGCGTATCGTCGCTTCCTCGCTCAGGTCCGGCTGTACGCGAATCTGGCGTATCGCGTGCATCAGGCAGCGTTCGGCCTGCTTGCGTGTGGTCGCGGCGAGGAACAGATTGATCTGACGTGCCCATGAGTCCCCAAATAACAAATAGTTGCCAACTAATGACAGTAGCGGCGTCTTGCCGTTTTTCTTCGGAACTTCCTCGTACCAAAACCGAAAGCGCCGCACGACCGCTCGCCACTGGTCGCTGTAGCGGACCCAGCCGAACACTCGGCTCGTCGCTGTCGCCTGCCAGTCGATTAAGCGAAACGGCTGGCCTTTCCACGGACCCTCGGTCAGCGTGCCGTAGCTGTCAGC
>JANQOL010000199.1 GCA_028289675.1 Pirellulaceae bacterium | reverse complement strand
AAGCTGTCGTGGTTGGTCTCCTGGCGGGCAAGCTCACCAGCGTTCTCCCCGTCGCGCAAGACGACGGTGCGATCCGCCAACTCTTCCACCTCACGTAGTCGGTGAGAAATATAGATCACACTCACTCCCTGACGGCGCAGGTCTTTGACGACTTCGAACAACCGCTCTGTTTCGCGACTCGACAGGCTGGACGTGGGCTCGTCCATGATCAAGATGCGGGCGCCCACTGACAGAGCTTTAGCGATTTCCACCAACTGTTGGCGGCCAATGGATAGATCTCCCACGATCGTATCCGGTTGAACGTCCAGGCCCACTTGATCCAGAAACTGCTGAGCTTGGCGACGGATGGTCTTGTGATCCAGCAGTCCCAGGCGAGTTGGCTCACGTCCCAAATAGATATTGGCGGCCACATTGAGATTGTCCGCCAGATTCAGTTCCTGGTGAATCAGGACAATACCCAACTCCATTGCTGCTCGGCAGGAGTCTATGTGGACGGACTGCCCATCGACCAGGATTTGTCCCTCGTCGGGTGATTGCACGCCCGCCAAGATCTTCATCAGCGTCGATTTTCCGGCGCCGTTCTCACCCACAACCGCCAGGACTTCACCGGCATCCAATCGCAGATCAACGCCTTTCAAAGCGTGCACGCCGGCAAAGCTTTTCTGGACGTTTCGGACTTCTAGCAGATGAACTGGCATGCCAGATGAACTACGGGGCCGTCGTCATACGAACCTCGCGTCCCGCCTCGCGAATGGCCTGCAAGCACAGTGGTGGGTTGTACGCGAACAGCCCCACCATGCACCCCAGATCAGGATATTTAGAGATGGCATCCTGCGCGTTCTGTTTCGCCTTGGCCTTATCAAAGTTATCCAATTTGGTGCCCAAGATGGTGTAGCGGTCACCGGCAATCACGCCATCGTTAGGATCACGACGCGTCGGATCTTTGCTGCGGTCCAACAGTTCATCAATCAACCCTTGCCGTCGTTGTTCGGCGTTCAGTTGTCCTAGCCGCCCCACAAAGATCATGACGGTGCCTCCTTCCGGCATGGCCTCCTTCACCAACTGACCGGCCATTCTGCCAGCGTCGTAATTGTTCATGCCAATGTAGGCCAGCCGATTGGTGTTGGGGGCATCCGAATCGTGGGTAATGTAGTGCTTAGCGTCTCCTAATTGGTTGAGCAGCTCCCCTTGATTCTCCGGATCGATGGGGCTGACGGCCACGCCGCTGACGCTGTCCTGCACCATCAGCGCTTCCAACATGGACTTCTGATCACCAACACCTTTGGGAGGCATGCGTATCAACACGTTGACATCCAATTCGCGGGCAGCCGCCTTCGCGCCGGCGGCGGCCACTGTCCAAAATGGATCGATGCCGTTGGTGACGTAGGCCACTGACTGTCGGCCCTCGTCGAATTCGGCTTCACCTTCTCCGGCCTTCAACTTGTCATTCTTGTCTTTCCAAAACGCGGCCGCGTCTTCTTCGCGGATTTGCCGCGCGGGAAAATCAATGAACGCTTCATCGCTGGGTGGAAGCTCTTGGCCATCAGCTAAAGACTTTAGCAGTTCGACCGACTTGTACCCGTACATGTAGGGATTCTGCACGATCGTGCCATACATTTCCCCGTCGATGATGGCCTGCAATGTTTCGTCGTGCTCGTCGAACGCGACAACGCGAATGGGCGCTTGCTCGCCAGCCGCGCTATCTTCCGTAACTCCAGAGCCGCCCGCGGAACTTGAAGGAGTCGACTTGCCGCAGCCCGCCAGGACGAACAGGGCACTGCAGCAGACTAGCCAGTTCATTTGTTTCATCGCACACGCCTTTCTGTCGGCTCAGCCATAAACGACTAGCACCCGTCGCCGCGCCGGCACTGGAACGACATTCGCGGCAGCGACATTCGCCCCACACGTCTTCGGCGAGAAGCAAGCCTACTGATGCCGAACCGGAAAGTCAACGTAACGCGAGGTCTGAATTCAGGACCCGGCGGCCACCTCACCGATGGGAACGGCCCGCCCGGTCTTGGCGCTCTCGTAGATGGCGAGAATCAACTCCACGCTCTTGCGCCCCTCGTGTCCATCGATGATCGGCGGGCGATCCTGCTCGATGGCTTCCAGGAAATCCAGGAACAGCTGAGTGTGCGCCCAATGCCCAATCGCGGCCGGGTCCGCGGCGCCGCCACCTGTTTCCGTCTTGCCCAACATCCGCTCTCGCAACTGCTCGTCATCGGAACGCGACTCGGCAAACTCCCATTTGATGATGTCCTCCTCTTCCAAGATGGCGGTTCCTTGCGAGCCGGTCAGTTCGATCTTTTTGAGCGACCCAGGATATCCAGCCGTGGTGGCTTCGATCACGCCCAAGGCTCCATTGGCAAATCGTACGGTGGCAGCCGCCACGTCCTCGACTTCGATGCGTTCGTGCGCCAAAGTGGCGACGTGCGCGGTGACTTCCCGAGCCGGCCCCATCATCCACAGCAGCAAATCGACGCTGTGAATTGCCTGGTTCATCAGCGCCCCGCCTCCGTCCAGCTCCCAGGTGCCGCGCCACGCACCGCTGTCGTAATACTCTTGGGTGCGAAACCACTTGACGTAGGCATCTCCCAACGTGAGCTGCCCAAAACGCCCTTCGTCCACCGCCTGCTTCATGAGCCTGCTCGATTCGTGGAAGCGAGACGGAAAGATGGTCGCCAGTTTGACGCCCGCTTGCTCACAAGCCTGGATCATCGCGTCACAGCGTTCTAAAGTCACGTCCAAAGGCTTCTCGACAATCACGTGTTTGCCGGCTGAAGCAGCGGCAAGACACGGTTCTGCATGAGCTCCGCTGGGGGAACAAATCGTGACGACTTGCAGATCGTCGCGCTGCAGCATCTGCTCCAAATCCGTGTAGACATCACCGCCAAACTCGCCTGCCAAAGCCTCGGCTTTGTCGGCTGTCCGGTTGTAGCACGCCACCAGCTGAGCACCTGGGATATCCGCAATGGCCTTGGCGTGGAACTTGGAAATCATGCCACAACCAATTATTCCAAAGCCCACTGTCATCTTCGTATCTCCTGAGAAAAACCGGCCGAGTGCGGATCGAGCGGCAGGTAATATACTGCCGTATCGTTTGCGGCGGCAAGACGCTCGCTGCCAACCTGGCTAGGACGAGCCCACCTGGAACCCGTAGAAACCAGCGAGCCCGTCGAACACACAGATTCCCGCACCCTAGACGCAGTTGCCAGTCGCCAACAGTTTCAGCTGTCCAGGTCTCTATACAACATCACTCTGTGTCCAACTCCCTCGGCTGTGCTAAGGCGTCGCTCGGCTTCAATAATCTCGCCCCCAACAACCTGGGAGTACTATTGCAGATCACACAGACTGAGAGGCATATCTTGATGAGGATCCTGAACTTGCAGTCCTTTCTTGCCCGAATAGATCTCGAACAATGGTTCCCCTACGAATTCGGCGCGCCATCCTCGCAGCAGGTTTGGATAGTTCGGATCTTCGGGGTCTAGTTGCTTCTTCTGCAACCAGTACGAAGCCAGCTTCCCGACGTCTTCCGAAGTGCCCACAATGGCCGGCGCGATGCTGTTGGTCCGGCACAGGTAGGACATGGCCGCGGTCAAAAACTGCTGCAACAACGCCGGCGGACGTGGCCGTTTCGACTGACCACTCCAAGGCACATCCGGCACCTCGGCCTTCAACCCACGCGTGACACAGTCGGCAATTTCAGGGATGAAACGCTGGAAACCGGCGTGATGCAGCCCCCGAATCTGCGAGATCTTGCGAGTGTCGGCGGACCCACGTTTGGCCAATTCGATAATCAAATCATCTCGCAAAACACGCCGCGCCGGCATGTTCTTGCTCTGCGCCCGCTGGTCCCGCCATAGCCACAACTGGCGAACCACACCCAAGTGCTTGCCGTGCAACGACTGCACTCCCGACATTCGGTACCAGCCTTCTTGTTGCTGAACTTGAACTAAGTTGGCTTGACGGCGCCTCAGCTCATCTTCCAACCAGCGCAGGCGGCCCAACGCATCTAATTGTTCCGTCAGCCGATCGTACAACTCCGGTAGGTGGAGTACGTCGAGCGCGGCGTAGTCCAACTGGGCGCGAGTCAACGGACGCTTGCGCCAGTCGGTCCGCGTCTCTCCCTTGGGTACGATCTCGCCCAAAAAACGCTGCAACAACTTGGCATAGGAAGCCGGATACTCGCCGCCCAGCAAACCAACCGCGATCTGCACGTCAAACAACTTGGGAATCGCAGAGCCGGTGACCCGGTACACGAACAGAATCTCTTCGCGTCCCGCGTGTACGACGACCGTCTTTTCAGGATCGACCAAGTGCTCCCAGAAAGCACTCAAGTCGGTAATGGACTTGGGGTCGATGATAAAGACGTCTTCGCGAGTAGCTACCTGCAACAAGCACAGGTCGGGTTGATAGCAATCCTCGGCCACGAACTCCGTGTCGAAACCGATCAGTTGCGAACCCGCCAAGGACCTCATCACATCGGGTAGCTGATCATCCTGATTAACAACCGTATAATTCACCCGCTGGTGGTACCTTGCTGGAGGCTGAGTCTAGCCAAGTCGCCAAATGCCAAGCGCGGTCGACAGATCGCGGCATTTCGTGCCTGTCATTAAACTCGCCACGGCTCGACTTGCCAAGTTGCCCGCCAGGCTGATTGTCCTCTGTCGATCGACCCCACACTGTCTAAATCACGCTCCCAATGAACGCGACCAGCTCCGAATCTGGCCATCAGCAGCCCGTGACAACCGCCTTGGATGCAGAGCCACGCATCCAGCTACTGGTCAGTGTCAAGGATGCGGCGGAGGCCGAGCTGTGCTTGCAACATCACGTGGATTGGATTGACCTGAAGAATCCGGACGCTGGACCGCTGGGAGCGCCCACGTTGGCAATTGCACGCCCCGTGGCAGACGCCCTCGGCCACCAGCAGCAGCGTAGTGTGGCCTTGGGAGAACTTTGCGATTTGCAGCCCAACGTTGTTGAGCAGCTGGCGCGGTGGTTTCCCATCGTTAAAGTCGGTTTGGCCGGCAGGCCATCGAATTCCGGTGTTCCATCCCAAACCGAATCGGCGCCTGAGTGGCGCGACCGGCTGGTGCGACTGGCAACCCAGGTTCAAGACTGGGGAGCACGCCTGGTACCGGTGATCTACGGGGATTGGTCAAGCTGCGGCGCGCCGGCTCCACAACAAGTCATCGATGTGGCCGCCGAGCTACAGTCGCCGTACGTGTTGCTGGACACCTACGACAAGCAACGCAGCCATCTACTCGATTGGCTTTCGATCGCGGAAATCACCACGATTTGCCGTCGACTTCGCCCCCAGGGAACTCAGGTCGTGGCTGCGGGCCGATTGTCGGAACACCAGTGGCCACAACTACAAGCGCTGCCGATTGCGGCCATCGGCGTGCGTGGCGCTGTCTGCAGTGGCCCACGCACAGGTCGAGTGTGCGCTCGGAAGCTGCAAAGTTGGACACACCGGGTGCAATCAACGTAGCCCCGCGCGGCGCAGATGAGTACACTCTCAGGCGGGCTACCGCGGCGCAAGCAGTAGCTCACCATCAGGTCAGCTACGTCCCCGGCGAATCGATCGCGGACCTCTATTGACGATCTCCGATGACGGTAAAAGGCGCGACCATGTCATCTAGCTTGAATCGAGAACCACTGGCGGGTGTGATTCGACAGAACGAAAAAGTAGTGGGTTCGATCTGCCTGCCAGAAGAAGACTTGCAGGACTTTATCGACCAGTTCAATCACTGCTACGGTCCCCTCCAGTTGCATATCGACTCACCCGATCTGAACGCTACGCACCACTCGCTACTCATTCCGGTCGGTGCCAGCCGCGCGCGTCCGTTCGGACAACCTCAAAAATCATGGCCGCGGGCGTCGGCTGGCAACGCTGACGTAAGAGAACACGGTGGAACCCAGTGACACTGGCGAGTTGCTCCACCAGCCGGCGCGCTATGGCGATGGCTTGGTAACGGACAGCGGCAGTTGTTGAGAGCTCTGCGACGCCAAGTGCTCCAACAAAAATACCAGCATGTGGGCGCGCACTTCGTCGCGCACTTCGTCGAGGTCGCGGTCGCCGGGCTCTCGCTCCAACAGCCAAACCAAATGCACTCCGCCAGCCGTGTGAATCGGTGTCGAGACTTGCCGCTGTTTCATCTTGAGCAAGCCGCCGATCAACTGAGGCTCCAAACTGCCAGACCCGCGAACCCAACTTTCTTGAGATACCTGCCAACCCTGGTCGCGAGCGGCCTCTTGGAAAGCAGCCAGCTCTAGCGGCTCGTCAATGACCTGTCGGGCCAATTCCGCCATGCTTTCAGCCGCAACGTCGCGGTCCGCCGACTTGCCAGCTGGAACACTGGCGGACACTCTCACAATTTTGAAACGGGTACCGTCAAACCGTGGTTGCTGGTTCTTGAAGTGGCGAGCCAGATTCTCTTCGGTCAGGTGTCGGCTCAGGTAGCGCTTCCAAGACAAACGAAATGCAACCAATTCTCGGTATGAATCCGTGTCGGAGGGCTGGAGCTTCCCAGCCGCGGCATCCACTTGGCTGGCAATCCAACGTTCGACCTCCTCGCCATCAGCGGCCAGTTTCAGTTTACGCAACGTCTGCAGTGCCTGCCGCTGCAGGGCAATTAGGCGCACGGCGTTCTGCTGCGCGGCGTGAGGCAGGGCAGGGAGCCGCGCGTCCGCAATGCGCCCCAGTTGGCGATCCACATCGGCCTGTGTGATCGGTTGCGTACCGACCCACGCCAACACGTCAGGCGATGCTGTCGACGATTGTCCCAACGCGTGGCTGCCGGCCACCAATAAACTGGCGACAACCGTCAGACAGCAAGAGACGAAAGCCTTAAGACGGTTTGCATTAACGACCCGAGGGGAACTTACCGGCTGCTGTCCGATTGCGAATCCACAGCAGTCCATGAAACTCGTACTGGCGACACTCATGGCAAAGGAATATTGCGCAGTTCGTAGTTTACTGTTTGCTTGGTCACGGACCCCGGTGATTCGTAGACCAACGTGAATTCGTTGGGATCCCCGTTGATTTGAAACAGGTAGGCGATCCCCACCGCGTTCTGCGTCACGGCGTAAGTCTGATAGCCGACGTTTTCCACTCGCCGATCGTTGGGGTCCAGCAAGTAGGCTTGATTTGACAAAATCCACCCGCGAAACGACTCCAACGCGCCTTGCGCGTTGCCGAATTCAACCAGCACGCGCATCTCGTAGACTGCACCATTGCGCCGTGCGCCCTCCAAGGTAACGCGAACGTCCCCGTACTTTTCAGTTTGCCGCGCGCCGTTGCCGAACTTCTTGAATTGATACTCGTGTCGGGCGCTGGGCACGGCGATGACAAACTCTCCACTCAAGCGTTCGATATTCTGGGACTCGCGGTCGGGCCGCTCCAGCTGCAAATCGACTTGGGTCGTGCATCCTCCATAATTGAGCGGTATCTCCGGGGCAGCGCCAGGCACAGTGGCTTGCAACGTTTCTTCGTCGGCCAGCTCGGCTTCCAAGTTGGCCATGGGGATTTGCATAAACACCGGCTGCAACCGGGGTTCCCAGGTAACTTGCAGCGACAATCCCAGTTGCCCCGGTGCTTGGCCTCCAAAGGGCATCGTGGTCTGCACGGAACTGGGCTGAACGCGAAAAGGGCCGCTGACAAAGGTGGCCTCATCGGACAACGGGCTACCTCCCGGGACCAATGTCAATTCCGGCTCGGTCGAACCAAACGAGTTGATGCGCAGATTCGCCTGCGTCATCACGGTGTTCATGACCTCCCAAAACGGCTGGTCATCCGCGTCCAGCTCGACTTCGACCCCGTCCATGGCGTCCTGTGCTTGCAAGTTGATGACGTTGCCGGTCTGTTCGGTGATCTGCTCGAGCGCCTCGGAGACCGCAAAGGTACCGGAGAGTTTAATGGTCGACGCTTCAAAAAACGTTTCGACGTCCGAGGACTCGAGCGCCTTCCGAATGCGCTGTAATCGAATTGTCATTTCGCCTGACGTGCGACTGGTGATTTCAGGCAAAAACGGCAGTACCGGCGCCCCCATGGCAACCAGTTGCTTTTCAGCTGCATCCCGTGCTTGCAACTCGTCGGACTCCAACTTCCGAAGCACTTTCCGGACATCGCTGGCGGTGACGGCAACCGGCGATGCAGCCCCATCCGCGTCGCTGGTGCGCACTTCGTCAGCGTCCGAATCTTGCGACCACCCGGGCGATGCTGAGAAGGTCAGCCACAAGGCGATCCCAATGACAAATCCTTGGCGGACAAAGAATCCGCGCTGCGCTGACAAGCGGTCCACTGTTGAGCTGGTCATAGACACTCTCGATGTAAACACAGTACCGTCGAAGTTCCCGCCTGAATGCCACCGTTTTTTTAGCCCTGTTTAGCAGTCAGCCGTAGGCGTACTTGGCTTACGAATCTGGTCGCCTACGGCTGACTGCTAAACAGGGGTTCCGGGCCGGCCGTGCAGCGCATGCGCTGCAACCGCATAAGTCCTACAACCCGCATCTTCAGCGGTGCATCATCTTCGCCTCCATCCTAACGCGCCGGCAAAGGCTTCTGCCACCGCTTGCCATCCTAGAGTTGCCGGAACGTCCAAAACTTCTCCCATCGTGCCGAACCGACCATGATCTTGACCCGCGCCAAAGCGGCCGGACGCCGCCTCGCGTTCCTCGTCTGGACCAGCCTGCTGTGGAGCATGGTGCTGTCGTGGGCGCACGCGCAGGCCCCGAAGTTGCTGGAGGTTCAGCTGCACAGACAAACTCGACTGGGTCAAACTCGACCGGGTGAGTCTCAGCTGGGCCAGACCCTACTGGGCATGCCCGTGCACTGGGGGCACCGGGACGCGGTGTTGCTCGAACCCAACGGTCGCTTCCACGTTTTTGACGTCGCGCATGTCCGGCACCATCAGCTGCTCAACGAGCCATTTATCCCGCAGCCGCTGACGACCGCCCGAGCGGAACTGCAAGCGGAATTGGGGCCGGCTTTCGAAACGTTGGTCACAGGTCCTTATGTGTTGGCCACACCCGCCGGTTCGTCTCTGCGCTGGCAGCGGCGATTCGTCGCCTTGCTGTCCGGCTACACGCGCTATTTTGAACTGCGAGGCTGGCCCCTGCGAAGTCCCGACTTTCCCTTAGTCGTCATCGTATTTCCGACTCGCGACGAGTTTATGCGCTACTGCCGTAAGCAGGCAGGACAGCCACCCAGCCAAGCGGTCGGTAGTTATTTCCCCAAATCCAATCGGTGTGTTCTATTTCAGATTAGCGGCGCTCGCGGCACGGATTGGTCGGAAACGGAAGCCACCATCGTGCACGAAGCCGTGCACCAATTGGCCTACAACACAGGGGTGCATGAGCGATTGTTTGAAAACCCGACTTGGTTCGTCGAAGGATTGGCAACCATGTTCGAGCAGAGTGCGGTGTACGATCTGGGCGTCCAACGCAGTACGATTAGCGGGCGCATGAATCGCAGCCAGCTGAGAACACTGCAACCCATGCTTGAACAGCCCGAGAGGCTGGAAGCCAATGTCCGCAGTCTGATTCGCGACGATCAACTGTTCGCGACCGATCCGCGCGCGGCCTATGCGGTCAGCTGGGCCATGACGTTTTATCTGGCCGAACGGATGCCTTCGGAGTATCGGCGTTTTATTCAATTGCAGGCCCAACGCCGTTTCGGCAGCTACCGCGGAGCCGCCCGGGCGCGTGATTTTCGAGCGGCATTCGGCAGCGACCCGTCGTTGTTGGTTCACCAAATATCGCGGCTGCTACAGCAGTAGCATGGCCAACCAGCGGCAACGGAGCTGATCAAGGCAAGTTGAATCATCGATCTGTCCAGTTCTGCCGCGCCCGCCTCCGACTGCTGATTGAGCTACAATGGCACCCTGGCATCAGCGAAGGTCACCGCGTTATTGCGGTCCGGATCCGTGTCGCGCTCTACGCGCCCGTTTCCCCACGACTCCGCAGGTTGCCGCCAACATCCCGCCGCCTCCTACGGCACCTCTCACCCATCTCAGTAGAGTATCAACCATGCATCGCAGAACGTTTGTCGGTGGACTAGGTTGTTTCAGCCTGGCACTACCGACCGCTTGTTTGCCCAGTTCGACAGGCTGGGCCATCGAGCCCTTTAAGCGGCCCAAGCCGGGAAAATTGAAGCTCAGCTTGGCAGCCTACTCCATGAGGAAGTACCTGGCGCCCCGCGATGACACGCCGGCATCGATGGATCTGTTTGACTTCGTGGATTTCTGTTTCCAACAGGGCTTGCCTGGTGCGGAATTGACGTCGTACTACTTTCCCGAGCAAGTCACTGACGAATACCTTTGGAAATTGCGTCGCCATTGCCACTTGCGCGGCATTAGTGTCTCGGGCGGGGCCATTCGCAATGACTTTTGCAGCACGGACGAACAACGGGTCGCCGACGACGTAGAGCACACTAAGACTTGGATCGACCACTACGCCAAGTTAGGTGCGCCAGCCATTCGCATCTTCGCCGGCAAGGCCAACGACGGCGAGGACTTGGCCACCACGCTGGAGCGCTGCGCCGGCCACTGTCAAGCTGTCTGCGAGTACGCCGCACAGCGTGGCGTCATCCTGGCTCTGGAAAACCACGGTGGCGTTACGGCCAAAGCTGAAGGTTTGCTGGAGATTGTCCGCAACGTGGAGTCCACCGCCTTTGGCGTCAACTTTGACTCGGGCAACTTTCGGTCCACGGCCGATCCATACGCGGAACTGGAACAAATCGCCCCCTATGCGGTCAACGCCCAAATCAAAGTCGAAATCGCACCCAACGGTAAGAAGGAGCCAACCGATCTGCCGCGAGTCATTTCGATTTTACGCGACGCCGGCTATAGCGGCTGGGTGGCTCTGGAGTACGAAGCCAGCGAAGAACCGCTGGAGGCAATCCCCGGTTGGCTAGACCAGCTGAAAGCCTTGGTGGACTAGGCACTATTTGATCCTTGGTCCAATGAAATCTGAAATCGTGGGCCGACGGCGCTAGAGGCGGGGTTTCTTCAAGATTCGATCGGACCGGTCGCCACTCATCGATCATCCAATAGAGCTTGGTCTGTCATCGAACGCCAAGGCCACCATTTCGTCGTAATCCGCAATACAGACAGTCCCCAGGAGAGACAACGATGAATCAAGGTCTCAGCCGTTTGCTTGTTTCAGTTGTCAGTTTCATCTGGTGCAGCGGTTTCTGCTGGCTGGCGGGATGGTCCCCCGCCGGCCTGCCACGCGCGATGGCAGAGCAGAAGGACGCCATCAAAATCATGATCGTGACCGGTGGCTGCTGTCATGACTATGAATACCAGTCGCGGGCCATCCAGGAAGCCTTCGAGACCCATCGCGTGTCCGTGCAGTGGAGGATCGTCAACGAAGGCGGTCGCGGCACGGAGGCGGAAATCAAATTGTACGACGATCCGAACTGGGCCCAGGGGTATGACGTCATCATCCACAATGAGTGTTTTGCCAACACCACCAGTCCCGAGTACATCCGCAACATCACGCGCGCCCATCAACAGGGTGCGAACGCGGTTGTGATCCACTGTGCAATGCACACTTACCGCGCTTCCAAAGTGAATGACTGGCGCGAGTTCCTCGGTGTCACCAGTCGGAAACACGAGCATCAGTCGGAATATCCAGTCAAAGTCGTCGCAGCCGACCATCCCATCATGCGTGGTTTTCCCCGCGACTGGGTCACTCCTAAAGACGAACTGTACATCATCGAGACGATTTGGCCCCAAGCCACTCCGCTGGCGACTTCGACCAGTGAAAAAGATGGGCGCACCCATCCGTGCTTCTGGGTGAACGAATATGGCAAATCGCGGGTCTTTGGAACCACCTACGGCCACTCCAACGAAACATTCGCCGACGAGCAGTTTCGGCGGCTGTTGGTTCGCGGCAGTTTGTGGGCGGCCGGCAAACTGCAGGACTAGGTGGAAAATCCCATAGATTTTCCCGCGCACACGGTCGAAACGTGACCTACATTTCAGATGGGGGATGTCAGAGGACTTACAAATCACGTTTCGTCTCGGGGAATGCTATGAACCTGCGATCCAGTGCCTTAATGGCAAACCTGCTGCTCGGTTGTGTTTTCTGCTCCAACGGCCTGGCGCAAGTTGAAGCACCGGTGCAATCCGACGCTCGGCCTTTGGGCCTCCCCGTTCACGGCCCGGTCTACGAATACGCCTCGGACGCCCGCAGTGCGGCCTTCTATACCGACGTCATGCCCACGTTCCTGTCGATCATCGAAGATCACTTGGCGGAAACCGTCGAGTTTACCGGGCGAGATGGATTCAAATTGGACGCGTCGCGGCTGCTGCTGCGAAGTGCGTCCGACGAGCCGATTCGCATCTATTTCTTGGCCGAGGGCGCCGGCTACCACAACACCGTCGGCTTTGCCTTTACCGAAGCGGGTAGCCAAAACATTGGTCAGGCCACGGTGTTGTTTCCCGACGCCTCGATGAGAAGCGGTAGTACCCGGACGACTTGGGAACCGTTGAAGGTCGGTGATTTCGTAGAGATCGGAGTTGGCGCACGCGGCTTTCAATTGGATTTCTTTCTGATCTCCAATGCGGTCAACGGTGGCACCCAATGGCTATGGAATGATCCTGAAGCGAACCCCGATGGTTTGCAACACATGGTGGCCTTCATGGTACCGGACAGCCGCTTCATCTTGCTGGGCTTTGAAGACATCATTGGCGGTGGTGACTTGGACTACAACGACAGCTTGTTTGTCGTGGATATCGGCCAAGTCAACGCGGACAATTTGTTCGACGAGACCAGTGACCTGCCTCACTGATGCGTTCGCACTCACACTGCCCCAAGCTTTCAGGTCTAGGAGCCTGAGTATGCCTCACTCGCGTCTCCGGCCGCGCCACGATGAACTTCGTCCCGGCGCGGCAGTTGTGGAACTGGCTTTCGTGTTGCCCGTGTTGATCGCCTTGGTTTTCGGCTCGATCGAGTTGTGCCAACGCATCTACACTCGCCAATCCGTCGTCATCGCAGCTTACGAATCGTGCCGCGTCGCCACTCGTCGAACCAGCGACACGGACACCGTTCGGACCGCTTGCGAAACGCTGCTGGAGCAACAGGGAATCACCGGAGCCACAATTCAGATTCGCGATTTGACCCATGGCCAAAACAATTTGAACGACATCACCACGGGTGACGAGATTCGCGTCAGGATCACGGCGAACTGGTCGGAAAACGTTATTTCGCGGTACGTTGTGCAAGATCAAGGTACCTTCCGCGTCGATGCGGTCATGCTACGAGAGTAACCACCATGAGACACTCCCATCAAAACCGCTCCGGAACGATCGTCGTCTTGGCCGCGTTTGTCTTGGCCATGCTCAGCTTCATTGCCGCGCTGTGCCTGAACACCGCCTACATCGAACTTTCCAAGAGTGAAATGCGACTGGCTACCGACGCGGCAGCCAAAGCCGCGTCCATCACCCTGGGCCAAACTGGCGACAAAGATGAAGCCCGAACCCGCGGCAAACAAATCTGCCAAAGGCACTTCGTTGCCGGCGAGAAACTCAAGCTCAAGAATACGAGTATCGATTTTGGCCAAGCCTACGTTCAGTCTGACGGGAGCTACGGATTCAATGAAGACGTTACTCCCTACAACGCTGTGCGCGTCACCTCCTCGTTTATTCGCCGCGCCGGCGGCACGGCGGCATTGCCCGCGCTAGGAGGATTCCTCGGCCGCGATGACTTTGAACTAGAACAAGTTTCCATCGCCTGCCGTATCGACAACGATATTTGTCTGGTCGTCGATCGTTCCGGTTCGATGGCGTGGGATTTGACCAATGAGGCCTACTCCTATCCGGGAGAACTGAACGGCAAATCGATTATTCAGAACTACTTCCTTCCGCCACATTCCACCTTGTCCCGCTGGGCAGCCCTGGATTCGGCCGT
Organism: Pirellulaceae bacterium; assembly: GCA_028289675.1. Classification (GTDB taxonomy): domain Bacteria; phylum Planctomycetota; class Planctomycetia; order Pirellulales; family Pirellulaceae; genus Aureliella. The sequence goes on along the minus strand of JANQOL010000199.1, from coordinate 4,295 downwards.
GGATTCGTTCTTGACCGTTCTGGAGGACAATCCCTACGAACCTCGTGTCGGTCTGGTGTCGTACTCCAGCAACTTCGACTTCGGTCTGTACTCGTCGACAGTGTCCAGCGTGGATCAAGAGCTGACTCATGACTTTTCGCTGGTTCGCTCGGCTCTGACCACCCGTGGGTCGGCCCCCGTGATTGGCAATACAAACATTGCCGCTGGACTACGCGATGGCATTACGACGTTGACCTCTCAGGCCGCCAGCCGGCCCAATGCGTCGCATAACATCGTGTTACTGACCGACGGCATCAAGACACAAGGCGAGGATCCGGTGGCGCTCGCCGCTCTGGCCTTGCAGCAAAATATCAGCGTCCACACGGTGACGTTTAGCAGCCAAGCCGACCAGGACTTGATGGCTCAGGTCGCAGCTGCCGGAGGTGGACAACACTACCATGCTCCCGACGCGGCAACCCTGACGGCCATCTTTGAAACCTTGGCCGAGACGCTGCCAGCCATGCTCATTCAATAACCGAGTCCGCACGATGACCAATATCCACAGCAGCTATCAACCACGCCGCATGCACGGGAATCCTCAGAATAATCGCGCGAGAAAATGCTCAGACGCGCGGCGGGGAGCCGTCACGGTCGAATTCGCCATTTGCGCCAGTCTGTTCTTCATGATCGCTTTCGCCGGTCTGGAATTTGGCCGCTACTTCTATGTTCAGCATGGTGTCCAAATGATCGCTTATGAGTCAGCCCGCGCAGGGATCGTTCCTGGAGCTGATCGATCGGACGTGGAAACTCGTGCCAATACGCTGCTGGAAGCAACGGGCATCCCCAACGCTACCGTGCTCGTTACCCCGCAGACCATCACCACTCAGACTCGAGACGTGACGGTACGAGTGACCTGCAACTTCAACGACAACAGCTGGGTTCCCCCCACGTTCCTGACCAACAAGGTCATTGTCAGCGAAATTCAGCTGCAGCATGAAAACAATGCGTACCTCGATCCGGATGACGTCGACATCGAGAGCTTGATCGGCAACAACGACAACGAACCAATCGACCTATAGCTCCCCAGCTGCTGCCTGTGCCCGCAGATCGTTCTGGCGATTCGGCAGCCTCATCGCTCATTGGCCGGTCCGACGGGCGGGAACGGCGAGTATCTCAAGGCAAGCATCTCCACTTGCATGTGACGGAGGGCGGAATGAGTTATGCTCTGGCGTAGCTCACTTCGCACCTTCTGAAAGTTCCAGAACATGTTGGCAGATCGCGGCTCATTGGTTCGGGATTGGATCATTCACTTTGGTTGGGCGGCGACCGCCTGCGGGCTTGGTTCCGCGTTTCTCATCGGGACGCTTGCAGCTCCGGCCCACGCTCAGGAGACGATTCCGTTGTGGCCCAAGGGAGCTCCAGGATTTGAAGAGCGCCGCCATGAACCGGAGGCGGCGGAGAGCTACTGGGTCAAAAATGTCCACAACCCAACCTTGACTGCTTTCTTACCCGACGAGGAGTTGGCCACAGGCGCAGCAGCCGTGATCTGCCCCGGCGGAGGTCATCGATTGCTCGTGTACGAGGCCGAAGGCGTCGATGCAGCCCACTATCTGAACAGCCTGGGTGTCACCGCCTTTGTGCTCAAGTATCGGTTGGGACGCGAGCCAGAATCACCGTATGAAATCGAGGTTCACGCCAAACAAGATGGCCTGCGCGCCATGCGGCTCGTGCGCAGCCGCGCACAACAATGGAAACTGGATCCCCAGCGCATCGGCATCGTCGGCTTTTCGGCGGGGGGAGAAGTCGTGTCGCTAGTGGCCTATGCGGATCACCAGGGGCAAACCGATTCGCCCGATTCCGTCGAACGCGTCAGCGCCAGACCAGATTTTCAAGTGTTGATCTACCCCGGCGGGATCGGGATCCCAGATCAAATTCCTCCCGATTCTCCGCCGGCGTTTATGTTAGTGACCGATCCCGATACGGCTGCCGCCAAGAATGTTTTGGATCTACTGACCAAATTGCGGGCGGCCGACGTCTCCGTGGAATGTCATCTATTCGCGCTCGGCAAACACGGCTTCAACATGGGCCAGCGGTCCAAACTGAAAACGCTCAGTCAATGGCCCGATCGACTGGGCGATTGGATGAGTGACAACGGACTGCTCCGCGAACAATCCACGCAGCCATGAGCCAGAAACCGTCAGCAACGAGACATTGTCCTGAATGAGACACTCAACTGGATGATCTACGGCACGGAATGGTGTTGCCAGAGCCAGCGATAGTTGGCTAACAAGGGCAAATCGAGAAAGTTCTTGCCCACTGCCAAGATGCCGCTACGGCTGGCGAATAGGTGCGGGTTCTGGAATTGCTTCCTCTAAACGCTCATTCGCCAACATTTAGGAACGTTGCCATGTCACTGCGATCTACTGTTCTGCCGTTGGTCCTAGCCTTCTCGACGGTGGGGCTCCAAGGTCTGTTGGCCGATGACACCAAAGATTCCAAGGACAAATCCAAGACTGCCGCCAGCGACGCAAAAACAGTCGCAAAACCAGAAGACAACCGGGATTACAGCGAGCGATTTGACCTGAAGGTCCGCGAGGATCTATTTGATGGCTTTCAAGGCGACAAGGAAGCTTTGAAGCGGGGCATGCAAGCTTGCGAAGACACGCTCGCCGAGGAGCCGGAGCACGCTGAGGCGCTGGTCTGGCGCGGAGCCGCCCGAGTTTTCCTGTCGGGCGAGGCCTTTCAAAAGGGCGATCCGATTAAGGGGATGGGCTACTGGACCACCGGCTTGGAGGATATGGACAAGGCCGTCGAGCTGGAGCCGGACAACATCGGGGTGCTCATTCCACGAGCTGCCGTGTTGCTGCCGGCTGGTCGCAGCGCGCCGCGGGCCATGGGATTGCCGTTACTGCACCGCGTGAAAACCGATCTCGAGCGCACCTACGAACGGCAGAAGGACATGCTGGACCAGCTGGGCGAACATCCTCTGGGAGAACTGCGTATGGGGCTGGCCGACGTCTACCGAGCGCTTGGCGAGCAGGAAAAATCAAAGGAACAATTGCTGGCGGTGCGGAAGGAGTTGCCTGAAAGCCCGTACGCGGAGCGAGCCGAGAAATGGCTGCAAGCGGGACCAAACAAGAAGCTGGGACACAGCTGCATTGGCTGCCACTCGAATTAGTTCGCTTCGACCCTAGGTGTCCTAGACCGCAATCGTTGCAACACGTGATGTGGCTGCCAGCGATGCTTAATCAGTTGGCTGATGACGGCGCAAGAGCTCGTCGGCTTTGTCCAACCAGTCTTGGCAATCCTTTTCCGGAGTCAGCTGCCCCAGTTGCTGCCCTTGCTGATCGAGCACCACCATAATCGGGATGCCTTGCAAGCCAAACTTCTTAAACAGCTTGGCCCACTCGGAATGCCCGTCGTCGGGCGCGTAGCCTTCGCCGACGCGGATCTCCACCAAAACGGCATGCTTCGAAATCCATTTTCGAAAAGCGTCACGCTCGATCAGATTTTTCTGTTGAGCCATACAAGGTGGACACCAGGGGCGGCCATGGAATTCGGCAAACACGAACTTGTCCTCGGTTGCCGCCTGGCGAAGGGCGGCTTGCAAATCGGTCTCGACCTTCGGCATGCCGCCTGCCGCACCTCCTCCTGTCGGAGATAACGTATCCTGAATCCGCCGAATCATCCGTCTGGCGTTCTCTTGGTTGGCATCTAAGTTCAAACACTTGCCATAGGCGTCCTGTGCCTTTTCGAACTCTTCCATCAACAAGTAACATTCTCCCAAACTGTCCCAGGCATTGGGCGACTTCGGGTGCGCTTCAACGTTTCTGGTGAACACGGCTAGAGCTCTGCGATACGCTTTCTGCTCTAGCAATTCGTAGCCCAGCGCATTCATCTCGCCTTCGAGCTGCGTCAGATCCAACCTGGTGGCCAACTTCTCCGCAGGCTTCAGTCCCACGTCGAGCAGGGTGACTGCGAAGCGTCGAAAATCTGCGGTAAGTGCCAATGCGTTCTCGCGCGCCCGATCACGCTGAAAGTTCTGGCCGGTAAAGATCTGGTCGGCGTAGTCGCACAGCAAGTCCTTGTAATCGGAAACCTGATTGGTGAGCACGAAAACGCCAAACCCGTCCGCTGGACGCGCCCGGATGGTCGCATTCCGCCCATCGATACCGCCAGAATGCCGGTACTCCACCTGTCCGTCGAATATCTTGAGGCCCCAACCGGCCCAGTACGATTTGAACTCTCGCTCGCTCACCATGGAAGCTGATTGTGGCCGCCGGTAGGCTTGCAATTCATGTGGCTGAAGTACAACT
>JANQOL010000188.1 GCA_028289675.1 Pirellulaceae bacterium | reverse complement strand
ATCGGGTGAGGAATCAACAAGCGATGGCAGTGCTCCTCGGTTGTTTCCAGCAAATTTCGCTCTGGTCCGATGTAGCACTCCAGCGACATGATCACGTCTTCGCGGATCGAGTCGATCGCCGGATTGGTGACTTGCGCAAAGAGCTGCTTGAAATAGTCGTACAGCATACGCGGCTTGTCGGATAAGCACGCGATCGCGGCATCATTCCCCATCGAACCAACGGGGTCACGTTTTTCGTTGATCAGCGGGATCAACATGAACTGCATGGTTTCCGCCGTGTAGCCAAAGGCTTGCATGCGCTGCAGCAGTGTTGCCGGGTCGAAACCGTGTGGCTCTTCTTCGGTATGCAGATCGGAGAGCTGAATTCGCTGGCTGCGCAGCCAGTCAGCATAGGGGCGGCGGTTGGCGAAGTCGTGCTTCAATTCCTCGTCGGAGATGAGGCGTCCCTGTTCGAAATCAACCAGGAACATACGCCCCGGTTGCAAGCGGCCTTTTTCTTTGACCATCTCGGGGGAAATGGTCGGTAGCACGCCCACTTCGCTGGCCATGATGACCCGATCGTCGTGCGTTAAATAATATCGGCTTGGACGCAAGCCATTCCGGTCGAGTACCGCGCCGATGTACTTACCGTCCGTGAACACAATTGACGCGGGGCCGTCCCACGGCTCCATCAAGCTTGAGTGGTACTCATAAAACGCCCGCTTGTTTTCCGGCATGGTCTCGTGCTTCTGCCACGCTTCGGGGACCATCAGCATTACTGCTTCCTGCAGCGTGCGGCCGGCCATTAGCAGAAACTCCAGCGCGTTGTCGAAGCTGCCGGAATCGGAGCAATCGGGCTCCATTACTGGGAATGTCTTTGCCAAATCCTCGCCAAACAACTCACTGCGCATCACGCCTTCGCGAGCCCGCATCCAATTGATGTTGCCGCGCAGCGTATTAATCTCGCCGTTGTGCGACATGAACCGATTTGGTTGTGCGCGGTCCCAGCTCGGAAACGTGTTGGTTGAAAATCGTGAGTGGACCATCGCCAGATGTGAGGTGTAGTCCTCGTCGGAAAGATCCGTAAAGTAGGGGACGACCTGGCCCGATGTGAGCATGCCCTTGTAAATGATCACTTTGGTCGAAAGTGAATTGATATAGAACAGCTTCGCCTGCGACATCGACTCATCACCGCGCAGTTGGTGGCTGGCACGTTTACGGATCAAATACAACTGGCGCTCAAACGCGTCGCCCTGGAGTCCTTCGCCGGCTGCGATGAAAAGTTGCTCGACATAGGGTTCGGCTAAACGGGCGGTCGGCCCGACATCCGCTTTGTCTGGATCGACAGGTACCTTACGCCATCCAACCAGCCGCTGTCCCTGGTCGGCGATGATGTCGTTGACCGTTTGTTTGCACTTTTCACGTTGGTCTTTGTCGGTGGGCAAAAAGACGATCCCCGCGCCAAACTTTCCTGCTTCCGGCAAGTCGGCGTTCAGATCGTCGCGCACTACCTTGGCGCAAAACTCGTGCGGCAATGCCGTGAGAATTCCGGCACCATCGCCAGTGTTTGCTTCGCTACCGCATGCTCCACGATGATCCATGTTTCGCAAAACAATGTCGGCATCTTTCAGGATTTGATGGCTGCGTACACCTTTGACATGCGCCACAAATCCAACACCACAACTGTCATGTTCATTTGCCGGGTCGTATAAACCACGTTTGGGCGGTAATCCAATTCTCTTTTTCATTTTGTC
>JANQOL010000187.1 GCA_028289675.1 Pirellulaceae bacterium | reverse complement strand
TGGCCTCGAGCATCGAATACAAAGCTCTCGATCACCGCACCAGCGCCATCGTGCAACTGACCCACGTGGCCGCTACTGTCACGCTGAACATGCTGTGGTTGCGGTAACGTATCACCTTCGTAACGCACAACTTGCTCGACGCGATCGTAGTCGTCGTAGTGAAGCGTTTGAGCGTTGACGTTGGTTGCTACCCCATTGGCTAGATTGGTGACATTCCCGATTTGCCGATTGACGTCGTACACATACGTCGTGTTCGAAACGTGGTGTTGCCGGCGTACTTCCAAGTTCGCTGGGCCGCCTGCGGCAGGTCCGGGAAAATCTCTTCCACCAGGACACGCCCCAAGTCGTCGTACTGCCACCGGACTACGTCCGGACCCGTGCTGACGCGTAGCGTTTGACCACGAGAATCGTACTGCTTAAACACGTCTTCACTCAACGGACGCTGAATCAAACGCTCTTAGCCCGTCCCCGTCACATCGTCGTCATACGTATAGGTCGTGGTCACACCCTGACGAGTAACGCTGGTCGGTCGACCCACCGTGTCATAAGAACTACTTAACATCGATACCAGGTTGCCCTGCGGACGGCCAGGAGGTTTGGGCGGACTGCTCAAGTCCTGTCGGCGGCCCGCCTAGCAAACACTTTCCCGTTCTGATCAACCTGCTTCTCAAAGAGAAGCTTCATCGTGGTTCGCTGCTGCGCCGAAATTGAATCCCAAGTTACAAACCATGACTTACACCGTCATTTCATCCGATCTCCGACTCAAATCTCAGCCATCTGTTTTCGTCTGGCCAGCCTCACCACTCGCCGCTGCTGGAACCCAAGCCGTCAACGATGTTTCGCGGGCGAACGACTTCACTCTCTGGCCAAGTCACCGCGCCCGCGACTACATTGGAACGACCAGCGAACCATTCCGCCCGCATGGATACGCAAACACTTCGGCGAAATCCTCATGCGGGCGGTATCAGTCTGCAGAATCAGTCTTTGAACTTCTAGAAGTCAGTACAACTATAACTCCAATCAACAGCGCACACGTCACTACGCCAGCGAATCCACCAATGAGTGCGCCGCTCAGTTGTCCGATTCCGAAATGTGTTGCAAAGTTCAATCCTAAAATTAGTCCCAGCAGTGGACCGCCAATAAATAGCACGAGTAGGACGCGTTCGGCTTTGTTGCTAAATGCCACAACTTACTCCTCTACTGAGCCAACAGGATAATCGTGCCGCCTACAACAATACTTCCACCAACAGCCGTTCCGAATATCTCTGGGCTGATGGTCGCCTGGACCAATAGCTCATGAGTCAGCCCACCCCGCAGTAGACTGTCAGATTGTCCCCTGAGAGCTGCCCCAAGGTGCGTTGCTTCATGCCATGCAGTTGAACGTGCAAATAAGCTTGATCCTGGTTTACCCTGAATTCTGAAGATAGCACCCGGCCCATGATTCGGCCGTGGGTGAAGAGCACTAAAGAATCCATTCGTCTGATGGAATGTAGTGTTGTTTGCGAGTGCGTCTGCAATCTCATCAACGGATGCAGTTTTGACACCTAATCGCTCAGCTAACTGGTTGTAGCGGTTTAGCCGTGTTGCAAACTCTGAAGACTGTATTTGCTGGAGATAGAAATCTTTCAGCTCTGCACTGCGGAGACCAGGGACGGGCTTATCAACAATTCCAAACAACCCGCGACCGCCCTCGGAACCCGAGGCAATCCCTTTTAGACCAGCGTTGACCCTTGTCGTTCCTTTGGCCAAATCGGCCGACACGTCGCTTGTCGTTTTTGCGAGACGAGAGGCTCTGGACAGTACCGCTGGAGCCTTGGTGAGAGCTTTCAGTGCGGCAGCCGGTGAAATCAGACCGGTACCGATGTCGACTACACTAGCGGTCGTTGTACTACCCGTCGCGTAGGCTACCGCTTGGTAAGTAAATGTATCATGATGTTCTCCAGAGACAATTGTATTGCCACCAGCCCACAAGTCGTCGGCTCCTCGCAAGGCAATCGCTCCACCCGCCGGAATCGACACCAGGCAGCCCACACCCAAACCACCCACACAACCACCAACCGCGATGCCAATTCCACCGACCAACTGACCAGCTCCACCTAACGCTTGCATGCCACCACCCAAACGGGTGCCGGAATTGATCACCTGATCAAAATGAAACCACCAGCCGGACCAACCTGCACCTATTCCATCCAGGTTCACACTGTGACCGGGCGCTGCCACACCCCGATCGGCTGGCGAATTGTTCGCAAACGCATAGATGCTAAGCGAACCGTTCTCCAGACCTGCTGGACTGAAGTAGCGACCACCGGCGGGATCGTAATGACGTCCGCCGTCCAAATACAGCTCCGTCACATGGTCATACTCCATTCCCAGGTAGCCCGCTCGCACAGCGTCCAACAACTCGACGTCCGGTCCGAAACGGCCACCATTGTTGCCCATGCCGTAGGCATTGTACTGAACACGCTCCAATTCAAATTCTGTCGCACTGGTCGACGCATACAGAGCGCTCACCGAACCTTGGTAGTCCGACAACGTCCAAATCGTCTCCGAGTCCGTCGAATCGTAAAAACCAGGGTCGTTGACAGTTAGCGACTCGTCAAAATCCAAGTCGTTGACGGCTAGCAACTCACCACTGCCCAGAGCGTACAGCCGCTGACGCTCCAGCCGATCGTAGCGATCAAACTCCAACAGGATGCGGCCCGACTCGAAGAGGAAAGTGCGATCTTCTTCGACGCCCCCTGCGCTATTGGTCACATACTCGTGCACGCGATTG
>JANQOL010000141.1 GCA_028289675.1 Pirellulaceae bacterium | reverse complement strand
CGTCCAGCCTCGCGGACAAGCGCGAAGGCTTCCGGTAAAATATTGCGCAGGGACTCGCCGCTCATCGCCCGGTATCGCAACGACAAGCTTTCTTTGCGAATCTGCTCCGTCGGCAGCTCTCGCATGTGGGACTCCTGATCGCCCACCTTCTTGAGGGCGGCAACCCACTGGTTCACCCGCAGAGTGCTGGCTCCCGGCAAGCGCAATCCGGCGGCGATCTTCGGTCGGCTCGGCAGTCGACCACTAGTTTTGATTTCTGCGGCCGGCACGACAGGCTCGACGTCGACTTGCTCGATCGGTTCGAGATCGTCCGACGGCAAATCGGCTTCTTGACCGTCGGCGATGTCGTTCGGCGTGTCCTGCGGAGCCTTGATTTCATTCATGGTGTGTGACTTTGAGCGAAGATGCCTGAGCTGAATTTCAGTCTAACTGACCGCCATCGACAGTTGGGACGACATCGGTTGGCGATCGAATGAAATGTGGCTGTTGACGTTGGAATATGCAGGTGGCGCCCGCCGCAGCAAACCACTGTCGTGATGGAAACTGTTAAAACGCGAAGATTAGGCGGACTGTGCCGGAAGTTCTCTTTTTGCTCGAAGTAACAGGGATGCTGACCGATCTACGTATAACGACCCTGACGCTTGATCCGTCTAGCGAGAACCAATATGAAAATCAAAAACGTTTTGCTGTCCCTATCCTTAGCAGGAATGTGCTTTAGTCAAGCTCCTGCTCAAGATGTCCCGCATTCCACACCCTCAGCGGCGGCCCGTCACATTGGCGATGGTGTTCGCAGTATCGGCGATTCGAATCGCTATGTGGCCACGTCGCCAGACGAGCGGCCCGAGCAATTCAGGCCATCTGGGGAGTATGCCAAGCCAGCACATTATTCGTCTAGCTTGGACATGAGCATTGTGGCCCCAACTGCTTGTCAGAGCGCCAGTTGCGATACTAGCTGCATGTCTGGTTGCGATACCAACTTTGGTAGCTGCAGCACATCTGCTTCGACGACTTGGTTCTCCGCCGAGTCGCTGTTGTGGTTCAGCCAAAGTCACCGTGCACCGGCGCTGGTGACAACTTCGGCGGCAGGTGTTTTGCCCGTCGCTGGTGCGAACGGCGTCACGACCGGATTCGGTGGTGGCGACGGCATCGACACTGGATTGTTGCCAGGCTACCGCGTATCGGGTGGTAAGTACCTGGGCGACTGCCAGAAGTTTGGTATCGGTGGTCGTGGTTACGGCATCTTCTCCGATAGCGAAGAGTACGCTGCCGCCAGCGATGGCACGACCAACTTGGGAATACCCTTCTTCAACGCAAACGCGGCCGTCTTGACCGAGGATGCGTTCCTGGTTGCTTCGTCCGTCGGTCCCAATATCATCTCGACGGGTAACGTGACCGCTCGTGCTGATCTCGACATGCTGGGTGCGGACGGTTCGTTGCATATCCTGTTGGGCCGATCCAAAGGACATCGTGTCGACATGTTGGCAGGTTACACCTACAACCGCTTGAAGAGTTCGATCGGTGTGGTTTCCGAGTCGACGAACGTATTCACCGGTGACGCCATCATCGATGGTACGGTTTTCACTACCAACGATCTGTTTGAGACCGAGAACGTCTTCAACGGTGCCCATCTGGGCGTCTTGAGCACCATTGTTCGCAGCAAGATCAATCTGACCACGCTTGCCAAAGTCAGCTTTGGTAACATGCGTCAGACTGGAGACATTCGCGGATTCACGATCACCGATCCTCCTGCGGCGGCTGCCACCACGGTTGCTGGCGGCGTGTTCACTCAACCCAGCAACATGGGCCCCTTCGCCCGGGACGTGTTCGCCTTCATTCCTGAACTGGGAATCAAGCTGGGCTACAGCGTTCGCGAAAACATGCAGCTGACCGTTGGATACACTTGCATGTTCTGGTCCTCGGTTGGGGTCGCTGCTGATCAAATCGATCGCACGATTGACTTGACGCAAGCCGTCAATCGACCGACCCACACCTTCGTCGATCGTAGCTTCTGGATGCAAGGTGTTGATCTAGGACTTCGCTTCGACTTCTAAAAGCGATCACGCATTCGCTAGAAGGGTCGCTGGCCGAACTACAATTTGCCGGCAAGCATCAGGGCGTCAAACATACGCCACAGGGCACGAGTCATACTCGTGCCCTGTGGCCGTTTATAGATTCAAGAAAAATCCAAGTAGGCTCTTGTTCATCGGGATATCCGGACCAGTCGAACCTCCGTTTTCGGAGGGTGCAGGCAAGTGCGATTCGCCGGGACGCCGTCGACCTAGTCTCCCTTCTCCGGGGACGCGTCGGAGGAATTTTTGGGGAGCCGACCAGCCTGCTGGAGGCTCTCACGTAGCAAGTATTCAATTTGGCCGTTCATACTGCGCATCTCGTCCTCGGACCACTGGCGAATGGCGGCCAGGATCTTGGGATCGATCCGCAACAGAAATGAATCGCGTTTAGCCAAGTTTGCTCCGGGTACATTCGCAGCCCAGCCGCTACTCGATCAACGACTTCGTCGCCGAGTGCGGCGAATGGCAGACGCCACATTGAATCTGCAAATCATCAGTTGGAACGCCCAGTAGGTACCACATCATGATGCTCTGCAGGTCGCGCCGTTTGCCATGGCGGGGCCAGGGCAAACAAAGCTCCCAATTGAATGGATGAGCCGCGACACGCTAGCTCTGGTCTTGATAGCGACGTCGCCGGGACGATCGCTGCTCGAACGTATTTGCGTTAGTACAGCGATCCTGTGTTGACTACGGGTTGCGTGTGCCGATCGCTGCACAGCACGACCAGCAGGTTGGAAACCATGGCGGCCCGCCGTTCCTCATCCAGTTCGACGATCTCGTCTTTGGCCAGATGATCGAGCGCCATTTGCACCATGCCTACGGCGCCTTCGACGATCTTGGTCCGGGCGGCGACGACTGCTTGGGCCTGCTGGCGCTGCAACATGGCGGCGGCGATTTCCGACGCGTAGGCCAAGTGACTGATCCGAGCTTCAATGACGTCCACGCCAGCCTTGTCCAACCGCTCTTGAATGTCGGTCTTCAGTTGGTCCGAGATTTCTTGCGTACTGCCCCGCAACGACACTTCGTGATCTTCGCTATCGTAAGGATGCCGCGAAGCCATGTTGCGCAGTGCGGCTTCGCTTTGCACCGCCACAAAGTCTTCATAGTCGTCGACTTCGAACATGGCCTCTGCCGTGTTGATGACCTTCCATACGACCACCGCTGAAATCTCGATTGGATTGCCGTCGCGGTCGTTGACCTTCGATGGCCGGCCCGGTGTTCGAGACTTATGCGTGACCACCTGACCAGCAGAGTCTTTCTTTTCAGGGGTTGTGGTGGAACCAGTTTCAAAGTTGCGAACGCGCAACGAGATTTTCTTCTTGGTGTAGAAGGGATTGACCCAGAAGAAGCCTGACTCAATCACGCTACCCCGATACTCGCCAAACAGCAGCAGCACGCGAGCTTGATTTGGCGCGATGGCAATCAGGCCGAATAAGCACACAAAGCAGACGGCAAACAGAACCGCGCTGACGATGACGCCTAGCGCAGTGACTAGCCCTCCCAGTTGATCTTGGTTGACGACACTGGCGATGAAGACAACCACGCAAGCCAGCATGACGCCCAGAAATGTGAGCAGGGGGAACCAACCGGACGATGGCTTGAAGATCTTTTCCTGATGCATCTACACAACCTTTCTAATGCGCGGTCCGACTGGTATTGCCTGCCAGGTCACGGGCCGCCGACTTCACCGATGTGATACCGAAGTGATATCACAATGATATAGGCGGTGGTGGGTGGAAAGCCAGGCGCAGAAAGCGGAAAAAATCCAGAATATGGGTGGCGCACCGCACCGCGTTCCAAGCACGAGACGGCCAGTTCCGTTCATCAGATCGGCACTAGGCGACTACGGATTGGCGGATTCTGGCGTCCGGTCATAGTAGAAAGGACCGGCAGCATTTAGCACGAAATTTTGGAGACGATCGGCTTCCTGCACCTTGCCCAGCGCCCTTTTTACCTGCGCCATGAAGTAGACGGTGTCGCGGTCAACTTGTGCCTGCATGAGTCGCTGCAGCGTCTGCTCTGCTTGCTCAGGCTCACCGAGCCGGTACTGGATCCACCCATAGGTGCCTATGGTTGTTGGATTCTGTGCACGCTGGACGTTGGATTTGGCGATCTGCATGGCGCGCGCACGCTTTCCTTCGTCCTCGCTCTCGATCAACACGAGTGCCAACTGATTGCTCATCAATGGGTTGCCCGGCGTCTGTTGATGCAGCTTGCTAAAGATCGCTTCGGCCGTACTGAAATCGCCGCTCATCCTGGCTGCTAGGCCCAATCCAACCATCTTTTCCATTTGCTGCGCCTCTGGAAACTCGACGGCGTTGAGTAGTTTGATGGCGGCTTCGGGTTGATTTCGATTGATCAGCCAATTGGCATACGCCAGCCGGCACGGTGGCATTTGTTCATCGTCGCTGGAGCGCACGGCTTGCTGATACCAAGATTCTGCCTGGTCATGTTGTCCGGCGCCGGCGAAAAGGTTGGCCAGCTGCAGTTCGTAAGGAGGGCCGCCCGGCTGCAGTTCAGCAGCTCGTTGGAAGCATGTGGTGGCTTGTTTCAGTTGGTTGTCCCGAAAGTAGGCGAGTCCCAGACCTGACTGAACATCGGCATCGTCGGCCAACTCGGAAGCCAATTGTTCGTACCTGGCGATGGCGTCACTGAAGTCGCCGCGGGCAAGCGCGATAGAGGCGGTCAGTTTGTCAAGCGCGTGTCCGGACTGACGTTCGAAGTCTTCGGACCAACGCGCGGGACGTTCCGCACGTTGACTCGCTTGAGCGTGAGCCCAAGCGTCGAACCAACGGCCCTGGCCAGCGGCCAACTTGGCGAATGCGAAGTGGGCCTCGAAGGCGGCCTCGGGTGTCATTGCAAAGGCGTTTAGCACTTGCATCGCCGGTCCTGTCTGTCCCGCGTCAAACAACAACGAGGCCAATAAGATCTCTGGATCAGCCGTGTCGGCATTCTCTTGCACACTTTCGCGGAGAAGCTTGCGGCAGTTTTCCAAGTCCCCTCGCCCGAGCGCCTCCCTAGCTCTTTGCAATACATCCTGAGACAACTTGGGATCCGCCAGCGTCGCGGCTGATTGGTCCGCCTGGGCATCGCCGTTTTGGCCACTGTTGAGCAAGATGACGTCCGCGTGTGCCGCCGCGGCAAAACAGCAACCGAAGATTGCCGTGCATCGTAGCCAGTTCCCGTACATTCGAATTCCTCGACAAGTCTGAAAATTGCGTTCCGTTTCACTGCTCCGTTGGCCGGGCCCAGCCATCAACAACATAATCCTGATGCACGCCGAATGCCAACGCATTGCCGCTGTGTAGCGGCCCGTTGAGGTGGCGCCAGGACGCTGGACTGGGCAACCGCGGCGCCGCCGGCCGTAGTCGTAGTTTCAGTGAAATCTGCTAGGTTATGGCTCTTCCATGAATGTTGGTAACCGGAGACCTCGATGGCTGGAAAGTACCGTTGGGCGGCCGTAGGCGACGTCAACGCCTTCTTTGGGTTGATGTTGGACAATGTGGCCGGCATGTTGCTAATCGTAAGTTTGCTCTATCAGAACTTTGGCTTTCCCGTCGAGTTTGCTCTCCGCTACATGATTCCAGGAACCGCCATTGGCGTGTTGTTGGGCGACTTGATGTTCTTTTTTCTGGCGTTCGTGTTGGCCCGTCGCTCAGGCAGCGCAACGGTCACAGCCATGCCGCTCGGCCTGGACACACCCAGCACGTTTGGCATGGTGTTCTTTGTGTTGGGGCCCGCCTATCTGTCCGCCTTGCCTGCCGAGGGAGCCGATAGTCCGGATGCCATGCATGCCGCCGCTATGTACGCTTGGCAAGTCGGCATTTGCAGCATCTTTGTTAGTGGCTTGATCAAATTAGCTTGCGCGTTCGGCAGCGGGTGGGTGCGGCGCATGGTGCCTCGTGCCGGCCTATTGGGCTCGCTGGCGGCCATCGCGTTAGTTTTGATTAGCTTCCTGCCGTTGCTGGAAATCCTGAGGTATCCCTTGGTGGGATTGACGGCCTTGGCGATTATTTTGACTGCTCTGGTCGGTCGCGTTCCCCTGCCCTTCAAAGTTCCTGGAGCCGTAGGCGGACTGCTGGTGGCAGGCTGCATCTACTTTGTGATGAACGCGACTGGAGCTTTGGGGGAACCCGCCGAAGCACTATTCGATCCCGCCATGGGGCTGATGCCCACAGAGTGGCTGAGCGCACTGAGTTTCGGTTGGTTGAGTGCCATGAGCGAAACGGCCAACTATTTGCCCATTGTCATTCCATTTGCCTTGGCGACCGTCGTGGGCGGCATCGACTGCACGGAGAGCGCGGCTGCAGCCGGAGACGAATACAATACCAACACGGTAATTGGCATCGAAGCGTTGGCCACGCTGATGGCCAGCTTGTGTGGCGCGGTCATTCAGACGACTCCGTATATCGGGCATCCCGCTTACAAAGCCATGGGAGGACGTGCCGCCTACACGTTGGCTACCGCTCTGATGATGGGTTTGCTGGGTACGACTGGCCTGTTCGGATACTTCTACCAGTTCATTCCCAAGGCGGCCGTGTTTCCAATTTTGGTCTTCGTGGGACTGGAGATTGCGGCACAGAGTTTTCTGGCGACGCCGCGGCGGCACTACCCCGCGGTCGCGCTCGCGTGTATCCCAGCTTTAGCCACATTGGCGGTGGACTTCGTCAATCAGCTGTGGGGAGACGGCGCGCTCAGCAGCGCCGGTATTCATCCTGGAACGCTTCAAAACGAAGAACTGCAAACGAATTTGGCGACGACGTCCATTCTGGCCAATGGATTCATTTTGACGAGCATCTTTTGGGCGTCCGCTTTGGCTATGGCCATCGATCGTCGCTTGGCGTCGGCAGCCGCCTTTTACTTTGGGGCGGCGGTTTGCACCGTATTTGGGCTGATTCACTCGCCGCTACCCAACGCTCCTATTCTGTCTCCCATTCCGCTGCCACTGCTGCCCGATTCAGCTATTTTGCCCACCGAGTATCAGCCAACTGTCTTTAGTTGGGCGGCGGGATACATCTTGGTCGGCGTGTTGATGTTGCTTTGGCACCAGTATCTGCAACGCACGGGAGAATCAGCTATGCCGGAACAGGATCGGGACGAATCACTGGACAGCCCGGCTGCCGATGGTTAGCTCAAGTTCATAAGCCGACAGCTAGGCTGGCGCGAAACAACATGTCTCTGCCGCTGCCGAAGTGTTTGGGCGGACTTACTCAGCGGCCGGCGGTTTCATGTGTGCTCCGCAGAACCAGCGAGTTTTCTAGTACGAGTAGAAGCACCGGCTGCGCCTGAGCACGAGTACGACTGGTGTGCACCGGCCGCCTTTAGGAGCCTTCCTCGAGCCAGCGGCTATGCCGCTCACGGGCAGCTGAACCAACGCGATTTCTATTTGAGTTCTCGCAGTCGAATGTCCTTAAACTCGGTCCACATCGGTTTGCCGGCATGCAGTTGGAGCGCCAGAATGCCTTCGGTCAGTGCCTTGTCAGGATGGTCTGTGAAATCCAAGATCAGTTTTCCGTTCATGTAGTGTTGCAGCCGATGTCCTTTGGCCACAATTACTACGTCATTCCAGTCGTCTAAGCGAAACAACTTCTCAAACCCCTCCTGGTCGATCAGCGTCTCTTGCACCTGTTTGCCCTGGTCCGTCCAGATTGCCTTTTCGCCGACCAAGCAAATGCGACCGCGGCCTATTCCTTCTCCGTAGATGAACCCGGAGATATTGGGGAATTGGTTTTCGTTTCGAATCTCGTGTTGATAGCCGCGCACCACCCACTTGTTGCGTATCTTGTCTCCTTCGGTGACGTGCTTCGAACGGTATTGGATTCCTGAGTTGTTGGTGTTTGAGCAGCGGAAGGAAAGACGTAATTCAAAATCTCGCAGCTTGCCGTCCTTCCAAATTAAGAAAGTATTGCCGTTGGCTTTGTTTTCAGCCGTTGTTTCACCGTGAATCGCTCCATCGCGCACCGACCACAGGCGATCGTCGCCCTCCCAACCGTCCAAGCTCTTGCCATCAAAGATAACCTTCATGTCCTTGGATTCGGGAGGTGCTTGGGCGACCGCTGAACCAGACAGAGCGATGAATGACGCGATAGAAATTAGGAAGCAGCGGGACATTGGAAAACCTCGTGTAGATGGAATGAAAGTAAGGCGGGTGAAGGCGCGATGGCCAACCGGCTTGGATCGCGTGGCTGTCTGAGAACTCAAGGCTGACGAAAATCAGGATTCTCGCGCGGTAGCTTAGCGCCCAGTTTCTCCAGCGCCGAAACCAGCTCGGCACGCAAACTGGCAACACGCCGCGGATGCTCATGCGCCAAGTCGCGGGATTCGCCAGGATCCTCCGCCAAGTGATAAAGCTCGGTACGGCCTTCATAGTAATGCAGCAGCTTCCAACTGTCTCGCTGGATGATGCTGTAGGGTCCAATCTTCCCGCGGTAGTGCGGAAAGTGCCACAACAATGCCCGATCGGCTACGGAATCTTGGCCGCCGGAGTTCAAGTGCTCAGCCAGTGAGACGCCATCGACCTCTACATCCTGTGGCAACTCGACGCCGCAGTAATCGCAGATCGTTGGCAAAATGTCGATGGAGCACATCGGGACATCGCTGTGCGAATTCGGCGGAATGTGACTTGCCCACTGGACCAAGTTGGGAACTCGAATGCCGCCTTCGTAGGGATGGCCCTTGCCTTCGCGCAGCGGCAGATTTTCCGTTGGGTTGCCACCGCTATCCAGCCCGCCGTTGTCGCTGGTAAACCACAGAATGGTGTTTTCTTCCAGTCCGTGTTGCTTGAGTGCCATCTGAATCCTCTTGACCGCCCGGTCGACCGACTCGACCATGGCGGCATAAGTCGCTTGTTGCTTGGTGACACCATCTCGCCGGTATCGCGCAATGTCCGCCTCCGGTGCTTGCAGGGGTGTGTGCACGGCATAGTTCGATAGCTGAATAATAAAGCGTTCGTTCTTCCACGATTCAATCAGGTGACAAGCCTCGTCGGTTTCGCGATCGGTCAGGTACTGCCCCGGCTGACGCGATGGCAAGTTGTAGATACCTTCGCGTAACGAAACGTGGCGGCCGCCCGGCTGATTGAAGGGATCGAAATAATTCGGAGGCTGGCCATAATCGCAGCCACCCAAATTGA
>JANQOL010000133.1 GCA_028289675.1 Pirellulaceae bacterium | reverse complement strand
GTCGGCAAGATGTCGGAGGACCTGTCTCTGAGCACATCCAACCTGAACCCGTCGAGTGGATCGAGAAGGAAAGCTAGCAACTCGCTATCCAGAGTCGACATAGACTTCGGCTGCGGTGGATCTGTAGGGTGTGTCCAGCAAATACTCGGTACACGAGATGTGCGGGGGCAGAGCCGAGGTGGCAGGACCATTGAACAGACGAATCCACGAGGCGACCAGCCGTGCCCTGTGCCGGTTGGCGTTCGTCTTGTTGGCAGCCCTTCCACTAGCCGTATGCTTGTCGTGGTGTGCGCTCCAGTTCGTCCCAGCTGTTGGACGCTGGCAAGTGCAGCGGCAGTTGGCTCCCGTTAATGCGGCCCTGGGCTTGTCGGTTCATGCCGAACGAGTGCAATTCTTGACGCCGCACAGGACGGTCGTGCGGAACGTCGAAATTCGACATCCGGAAACACGGATGTTGATTGGCAGCGCCGCTGAAATCATGATTGTCCGCCGGCGAGATCAGTGGTCCGTCCAATTGCAACATGTTGAGCTTCACGCTTCGCAGCTCAATGCTGCCGGTGCGCGGATTCACGACTGGTTGTTGTGCCAGCCACAGCAGTCACGGGCCACTGTGGTCAGTGCGAATCAATTGACGATCCACGACCAAGTTCATGGTGCTAGATCCCTGGAACATGTAACGGCCAAGCTGTTTCCCGGGCTAGACGAGACTTGGCTGAGCCTTCAGGCTCAGCTCGAAGCGGAGGATCCTGGCACGGCCAAAGTTGTCGTGCATCGCTATCACGATCCACAACGGTTGGTCACGCGCGCCCAGATTCGGACCCAGGATACTGCCCTGCCCTGCTGGCTGGTCGGGCTCGCCTGGCCCGACGCGAAGGCGTTGGGCAGTCAAGCTCAGTTCTCCGGAACACTGGATTGGGAAGCCTCACAGCGCGGCTGGCAGGCCAACGTGGAATCGTCCGTCACCATCGATCATTTCCCACTGAGCAGTTTATTCTGGACGTCCGCGGACATTACCGGTAGCGGGCGCCTGGAGATTCAACGGGCCAGTATTTCTCAAGCGGGAGTTGCGCTGTTAACGGGCCAGCTAGCGGTTGGTCCAGGCCGGGTTGGCCGTCAGGCTCTTGAAGCGGCCCGTCAGCCTTTGGGGCTGACCGTGGATCGCTCGGTGATTAGTGGATCCGCGCGGGACGTCGGTTTCGATCAGGCGTACTGTTTCTTTCATATCGTTCCCTCCAGCCTGCATTGGGTTGGCTCTTTGTCAGACGCTCGCGGCAACTTGGCCGTGCGCACCGAGCAACAGTGGCAGATTCCCATTCCGCTGTCGCGAGTAGTGAACTACTTGGAAACTGCACAGCGAACTGGCCCAGACGTCGACCCGCCACTGGGGCGCTTGACTCGGATGGCCATGCGATGGCTACCGCTGGAGAGCGAATCGCTCGTGCCGGACGATGGACAATCCAGCCTGAGCTCCAATCCGTAGCCCCCAATGGCGCCGGAGCCGCCTACCATCATCGAAATCAGGCACCAGCAAGAGTGACGCTGCTCTAACTTCGACGGATCAGCTCAGGCACCACATCCGCGACTTCCTCCGAGTGGCGAAACACACGCAATTGGATTGGGCTGGGTAGCGAACTGAGCTTCTTTAGTCGTTTTGAAGTCAGCGGCCTGTCGGAAAGTTCGCGTATCAGAATCGCGCTGACCTGATTCGGAAACCGCCTGGCAAGAAAACGATAAATCTCAGGATCCTTTTCTCCACTGTCTCCGACCAGCACAAATTTTCTTTGCGGCAAACGTCGGAAGATGCCGGCGATGATGCCCACCTTGAGGTTCCGCCTCAACGGACGAAATCGCTTGAACATTTCGTCGCGAACTCGGAAATAGCGCAAATGCATGCTGCCGGAAGGGAATTCGCTGGCTGCGCACAACTCTGCCAGTGGCTCATACAATTGCCAAGGGCTGCTGGAGACGTAGTGGAAGCAACATCCCTGGGCCTGCCACTGTTGATACAGTTGCGGCATGCCTTCGATGACCTCGAACGGTCTCAAAAATGTGTTGGCCAGCATCTCCTTCCGACTGGTCGCCTGCGTCATCTTGATCGTGTCATCGATGTCGCTAATCACACTCAAGCCCGTCGGAGGTACCATGTGAATCCGACCCACCGGATGAGAGACGTCATCCAGCGGCAAACGCAGCAATCGGAGGTCTAACTCGGCTGTCGTTGGTTCAAACTGGTGGGGCAGCGTTAGTGTTCCGTAGAACAGTCCGTTGCGCCGGGTTCGACGCCGCAAGCGGTACTGCTGGCCCGCGACCTCCAGCACGATTCTTCGGCGGCGGGCTGGGGCGGCCAAGAATGCGTCAATGCGACGCTGAAATGTCTCGCTGTCAAACTCTTCGGGGTTGACCTGCATGGCACGTTTCAGCCCGCGTAGCAACAGCCGATTCCCAATCGGAACTCGGCCATCCACGTAGACACGACCATGCACCAACGCTCGAAAGCACCGGCGCTCAGCATCAAAATAGCCCAGCGAAGGAAACAAGGTGGCGTGTTGCCCAGGTTTCAAATCAGAAGTGATTTGTACTCGTTGCTTCACGATGCTGAGCCGCAATGTGGGGAAGAACTACGGTTGGGTAACCGCCGTCTGCTGACTTCGGCGTTGAGCAAAGAGCCACGCGTGAACTTCGCCGTTGGCGTAGGTCGCGGTCCAACTATCATGGCCGACGCCCGGATACTCGGTGTATCGAGGATCGCCGCCGCTGTCCTTGAGTGCTTCAATCATCGCGCGTGAAAACTCGACCTTGACCGCCTTGTCGTCAGAGCCGTGGAAACACCAGATTGGCACGTGCTTGATTTTCTCAGCGATGACCGGATCAGCACCGCCGCAAATTGGAATCGCGGCCGCAAACAACTCCGGCCGGCGGTACAGAGCGTCCCATGACCCGTAACCGCCCATGGACAGACCGGTAATGTAGACGCGATTCTTGTCGATGGCGGCATCCTTCAACATCGAGTCAACGACCGCCAGGGTCAGTTTCAATGATGTGCTGATCTCAGTTGGCAATTTGACGGTGGCGTCCGACCAATCGACGTTGGCCCACTTTTCTTCTTCCGGGCACTGAGGTGCTAAGACATAGCACGGAAATTTTTGCCTGCGATCGGAGTCGCAGAAATCTCGCATGCCATGTTTTAGCTGAGCCAGGTTGTCGTCCCCTCGCTCACCAGCTCCGTGCAAGAAGACCACCAGCGGATACTTTTCGCTCGGATTGTAGTCCACAGGTTTCAGCAATCGATATTTCAGCGACGTCCCATCGGCGTCCGCATATTCACGCGGCTCAAACAACTGTTCGGGAGCACTTGGCACGTTTTTTGACTCCTGGGCAGAGTCTTGGGCTGACGTCATCGCTTCAGCGGCCAGCACGAAGATGAAACTACAGCAGACAATGTAAAAGCGGCTCATGCAACACTCCGGGACAGGTGGTGATCAGGTAGGCACGATGAACATGGTGTTGCAGCGAGTCCCACCGTAGGGCCTCTGGTCTGCTAGTTGGGAACCGCCGGACCGTGCTCGGCATCAATTGCCAGCACATGTGCGCCGCAGCCGCTAGCTTTCCGCCATATCCCGCGCGTGGTAGCTGGAACGCACAAAAGGCCCACTGGCTACTTTTTCGAATCCCATCTTCTTGGCGATCTCTCCCAACTCGTCAAACTCATCGGGCGGAATATAGCGTACAACCGAAAGGTACTTCGATCCAGGTTGTAAATATTGGCCCAACGTTAAGAAATCGCAGCCGTGCCGCCTTAGATCGGCCAGGCACTGCAGCAATTCGTCGCGTGTTTCCCCCAATCCGAGCATCAACCCACTTTTCGTTTTGACTTGGGGGTTCAGCCGCTTGACTCGCGACAGCAGTTCCAAGGTCCACGCATAGTCGCTTTTGGGGCCACGGACGCGGCGGTACAGCCTGGGCACGGTTTCCATGTTGTGATTGAAGACTTCGGGAGCCGCTTCAATCACCCGATCCAGCCCCGGTTTGTACTGCACGAAGTCTGGGGTCAAGACTTCGATACTGGCCGACGTCCTAGCTCGCACGGCTAGCACCGTCTCGTAGAAATGCTCCGCGCCGTTGTCTGGCAAATCGTCGCGGGTGACGGAGGTAATGACGACATGCCGCAGCCCCAGTCGTACAGCCGCCTCTGCAACGCGTTCCGGTTCGTCCGACTCCAGATCTTCTGGCCGGCCTCGCGAAACGGCGCAGAAGCCACATGGACGTGTGCACACGTTACCCAAGATCATGAACGTCGCGGTCTTTTGCGAGTAGCACTCCATGCGGTTGGGGCATTTGGCATTGTCGCAGACGGTCTCTAGCCGCAACTCCTCCAACAGTCCGGCGGTGAACTGGTTAAAGTCACCCTTCGGAAGGTCGTGCCGCAACCAAGCCGGCAGCCGGCCTGACCGCTGAAAACTTGGAGTCGCCCCGCCGACTCCGCACGTTCCGGAGGACGGTTCACCAGATACCACAGGCAGATCGAACGTCATAGATCCACAAATATTCAGGGTAGATTGCAAAAGAACAGCCGCCGCATTCATTGTAGTCGATCCGACCTGTGCGGCGAGTGGGTGATGAAGTGAGGCGGTCAACGTTGCAGTCGGTGAACACAATCGAAGGAAATGTCGTATCATCTTCAACGTCTCGTTCCGTCGTCGTGAGCGGTCGATTTGGCGGGCCGCAGCAACAGAGAGTGCCGACTTGAGCAAAAAGAACTCCAAGCCCACTAAGCCCAAACCCACGCAGCCAAAAGCCAAGGGTGCCGCCGGGAAAAAAGGCCGCGGAAAATCGGCGGCGGCAAAGAAACCCACCGGTCCAGCCCACAAATTGGTGACCCAGAACCGCAAGGCTCGCCATCACTATGAGATCCTGGATTCGATCGAATGTGGTCTCATTCTTCGCGGCAGCGAAGTCAAGAGCTTGCGGGCCGGTAAATGCCAGCTGGACGAAGCCTACGGACGGGTCAAGGGCGCGGGGTTGGGGTTGGTGGGTTGCGACATCGCGGAGTATCCCCAAGCGACGATTTGGAATTACGGGCCCAAGCGTCCGCGTGAGCTGCTGATCCACCGCCGTGAAATGAGAAAGTTCATTGGCAAGGCGCACGAAAAAGGTCTGACGCTCGTGCCGCTCAAAATCTATTTCAATGAGCGCGGGCTGGCCAAGTGCGAGATGGCACTGTGCCGAGGGCTTAAGCTGCATGACAAACGTGAGAAGATGAAGAACAATGACGCGCGACGCGACATCGAGCGCGCCATCCGCCGTCCCCGAAGTTAGATCTATGTGGAACACACATGCTCGAGATCACCGACTTAGTCAAAGACTTTCCATTACCCGACAGATCCCGTCTGCCGGTATTGGATATCCCACAGTTTTCCATTTCGGCCGCCGAACAAGTCGTCCTGATCGGTGAAAGCGGTGGTGGCAAAACCACATTGCTGCACTGCATCGCCGGCATCACAGCGCCAACCTCCGGCAGGATCGGGATCAACGGGTTGCAGCTCACCAAACTCAGCGAAGCGGGTCGGGACCGGGTGCGGGCGGCACGCATCGGCTACGTCTTTCAGACATTCAATCTGCTGCCAGGTTTCTCAGCGCTCGAAAACGTGTGGCTGGGAATGTCGTTTGCCGGCAAGGGGCACGATCGAAATCGTGCCGTGGATTTGCTACAGCGGGTCGGGTTGTCCAACCGGCTGCACCACAAGCCCCACGCGTTGTCCGTCGGCCAGCAACAACGAGTCGCGGTTGCCAGAGCACTTGCCAATCGGCCGACGTTGCTATTGGCTGACGAGCCCACGGCAAATATCGATCCAGCGAATCAGCAAAAAATCATTGACTTGATTCGTGACTGTTGCCGTGAAGAGGAAGTTGCCATGTTGATGGTGACGCACTCCATGCAGATTGCGGAACAATTCGATCGAGTGGAAAGGCTAGAAGAAATCAATCGCGTGCACCCGGACGAGGCCGCTCAAGGAGATCAAGAGTGAATCTGTTTTATATCGCGTGGCGCAATATACAGCAGCGGGGACTGGCGTCGGTGCTGACGATGCTCAGTATGGCTCTGGGGGTGACCTTGGTCATCCTGGTCTTGAGCATCAGTTGGATCATCACCGAGTCATTCGCGCGCAACAGCAATGTGGGCTACAACTTGATCGTCGGCGCCAAGGGCGGACCGCTGCAGTTGACACTCAACACGGTGTTTTACCTCAGCAAACCCATCGAAGTGCTGCCTTACGAGGACTACCTGGAGCTATTGCCCGGTTCGGGACGGGCTGAAGAAATTGCCCGCATCGGCGGCCGGATCGCAGAGCCTGAGCGCGAAGGGAAGTATAGCCTGTACATGAGTGGCGGCTTTGCGATTCCGGTCTGCTTAGGTGATTACCTTGGGCCGTTCCGAGTCGTGGGGACGAAACCTGAGTTCTTCGAACAGCTCAAGTACGGCGAAAAGGGCGACCTGGACTACGAATTCAAAACGGGACGTAACTTTCTGGACTACTCGGACGAAAATGGATATTTCGAAGCCGTGCTTGGCGCGCACGTGGCCCGAGAAATGGACAAGCAGGTAGGGGACACGTTCAAAACCACGCACGGCGATCCTGAAGGCGAGGGCCACGGTCAGGAGTTTACTGTGGTTGGCGTTTTGGCGCCTACTGGCACGCCCAACGATCGCGCCGCTTTCATCAACTTGGAAGGTTTCTACTTGATGGAAGGTCACTCGCGAGTATTCGAGGACTTGGCTAACCCGGACGAAGATAAATCGGAAGTGGCGCCACGCGATATTGATCAGCCTCCGCGCCTGTCGTTGGAAAAACGTGATGTGACGGCCGTGTTGGTGAAGCCTGGACGGGGTCTGTTCGCGATGCAAATGCAGCAATCCATCAAGAAAAGCTTGCGAGCTCAAGCGGCCTCACCCATTGAGGAGATTGGCACGCTGTTCAACAATTTCGTTAACCCAGTCAAGTACACGCTGCTTGGTTTGACCATCGTGGTATGTGTCGTCAGCGCCATCTGCATTCTGGTCAGTATTTACAATTCGATGAACGAGCGCCGGCGAGACATCGCGGTGATGCGAGCTTTGGGAGCGCGCAGAGATGTTGTATTACTGATCGTCTTGTTCGAATCCATGATGATTGCCCTCGGAGGCGGGCTGATCGGTTGGGTGTTTGGACACGCTCTGGCCAAGCTGTGTAGTCCCTTGGTGGAAGAGAGAACTGGAATACAGTTGGGATTCTTGAACTCGATCACCTCCGTGGAACTACTGTTAGTGCCCGGGTTGATCTTGCTGGCCACACTGGCGGGCATTATTCCAGCCGTCGTCGCCTACCGCACGAACGTCTCTCAGCACCTTTCTAGCTAGCGACCAGTAGCGTCGTGAGGTAAGCGAACGTGCTAAGTGGTGCGCTTCCAGCTCTGGGTAAGACCTCCGCTGCTGGTGACACACACGTGGATGCTTCGGCAATAATGATGCTTTGCATTGTTCGCCAAGTAGCTTTGAGTGGTCCATGTCGGCTCAAACCACGGCTTCCGCGCGAGGCTCCCAACGTCCCTGGTTCGAATACCTTGCCGATCCCAGTTGGCTGGGCAAGTACCCGTTGCTGTGGGCCGCCATCGCGATCATCGGTGGCGGCAAACTGAACCAAGCGTTGTCTTTCCAGGGCGGCGGCTTTCTGGCGGTGTTGTGGTTGGCCGCCTGCGTGTGCCTGGTGGCGACCGTATTGTTGCTCAGGTCGCGCCGTGTTCGGCAGGCCACCGTTTGCGGGTGGTTGACTCTAGCTGGACT
>JANQOL010000120.1 GCA_028289675.1 Pirellulaceae bacterium | reverse complement strand
ATAGCCCGATAGATTCTTCAGCGCGACCACTGGCCGATCTGGTCCGGTATGGCAAAGCAACAGGTTCTCAGTACGCAGTTCATTGGTCTCGGATTCGTTTTCCTGCACAACAAAACCTTGGCGTTGGATCCAAGGTCGATCATCCATCACGATCGGGTGCATTAACCAACAATCTTCCAAAGAAACGGCAGTCGTCGAACGCAACATGTCTGGCGACCAAGGGCCTCCTGGGACGACTCCACTGAGTGGTTCGAATCCTTCCGCTTGATGTCGCAGACGCCCCCCCAACAGCACTCGTTCCGCAATCTGCGGGACGTTCAACGGCTGCGCTGGAAACGCCCTCACCAACGGATCATCCATGCATAGACTCAGTGGAATTTGTTTCGGATCGACGACCTGGATCCGCAGCTGGCCGCCATCCATGTCCAAGTGCACGAAGCCACTGCTGTGCACCGTATGCAGCGAGGTACCCAACAAGTCAAACTTGTTGGAAACGCCGCCAGGAACAGGATATGAGATATCCACATCCGTCAATTCCGAGCTCACATGATGCACGACGGGCTCAATGCGATACACGGCTGGCAATGGAGTGACGGACACTTCCCCGGCGCGCACCTGGACTTCAATGGGCAACGTTCCTTGCAGTTCGAAATCCGCCGACACCATCCTGGCATGTGCTGGCAAAATAGCGTCGCCATTGTTCAGTTCATCCAGTTCCAGACGCTGGTCGCTGACATGCAACACTAGATCCAGGTCGTCTGTTTTCACTGCATTCGCGATGATCAACCCCGCGATCGTTTCATAGCGTTTTGGTTCAGCGGGCGTCGCGGGTCCGAGCCGGAAGATGTGCGCCAGTTGTCGCGTTAGCTGCAACTCGGCAGGACGAGTACCGACTTCGCCAGCCAGAGTTTCGCGCCGTTCGTGCACGAGCTGGAATTCAAAATCGTCGCGCACCGGCCGCAATGTCATGAGCGTTTCGCCAGCGCTTGCTCCTGACACGAGAGGATCGACCAGATATCCCCGCAGGTCTCCAAACACCGACGCCGGCTGTGGAAAGTGGAATTGATCGCCGCGCTGAAACAGCAGATCGAACCGGCCGCCAACACTGAGCACGCCGCCCAACTGGACGGGCGCGGTCGCTGGTGCCTGGCCTAACGACAAGTGCAGGTGCGCGGCCAGTGCTCCGGAACTGTCGAATTGCAGCCAGCCTGGCAGATCGTAACCAAGTACCTGATCGCCGATGCCAACAAAAACGCGCGGACCATCCGGACTGGCAAGTACGGCAAGGCCGACTGATGTTGGCAGCGTATGCGTGTCGACACTCATGCGAGCCGCAGGTGGAATCGTCCTAATAGTTAATCCACTGGTGGATTGCACCGCCAGCAGCTGACCCGCACCATCCTCCAACAACTGGGCTTCTGCAGGCAGTTCCGCATAAGTATCTGTGCGACGCAGCTCGGGTGCTTGCAGTTCTCCGCCCAGCACGGGTAGGTCCCAGATAGACACCTGATGTTCACCACCGGTCGCGGTGTCGGTGATCGCCGCTGTCAACTGATCGGGACCGAACTCGCGTAGATGCACGTTGCGCAGAGTGTGCGTTCCATCGCCGATGCGCTGGTCGGCGGTCGAAGGTGCTCGTGACACCGGCCAGACGACCGCATCACTGTCGCCGACCGCGGCCCATTCTCCGGCGATCGCCAGCGCTGTGGGCACCGACCCGAGATCCACGGGATAGCCGGTCTGTGGAGTACCATGCATGTCCCAGGCAAACAGCTCCGTTCCGCTGGTCGCCAATACAAGCTGTTGTTCGGAAGCGTAAGCCAGATGGTCGGCGGTGGAGGCCAACGGGATTGACGGTCGCGAGGCGCCGTTGCGCAAATCCACAACGCGGACATCCGCTTCGCCCGACAAACTGAAGAATGCTTGAGGTGCCAGAGTGCTGCCTAGAACCAGCGGACAAACCAACCGGCCATCTCGATTGCCACGCACCATTTCTTGACTTAGCAGAGTGGTGCCATCGGCCTGCCAAAGCTCCGCAAACACGGCGACGTCGTCCAGAGGACTCTCATCGAGCACGCTGGCCGGACCAATGGCCACGCTCCAATCTTGCTGCAGTTGCGTCTGGTGAATGCTCAGCCGTGTGGTTGCTGTGCGTGGCGCTGGCAAAGTCGCACGCAGCGCCCAATCCGTCCATGTACTGCCGCCGGTTTGCGACCGCCGCCACAGTTGCGTATCTTGTCTCGCGCTAGCGATGACCAACTGTTGGGTGCGTGGTGTTCCAGCCTGCACAAAATCGATGTTGATGCCCGGCCGAATGGTGGCCATACCAGTGGGCACGGCGGCCCCGGTCGGAGGCAGATAAAACAAGTCACCGGCCTGCGAAAAGATCAGCGTCAGCGCGTCTTGATTTCGACCAAAGGTTACGTCATCAATGGACGCCAGAGTCATCGACCGAACGCTGGTAAAGACTGCATTGTCTCCAGTGGTACTCAGCCGCCACCACGCCACCTTCGAATCCCCATCGAACACGGCCACGTTCAAGCTGCCACCGGCGGCATCGGTGCACAATCGCCGAACTCGGGCGTTCCAAGTCTGGGAGCCCAACGTGCGTCCCGATTCGGGATCAATGACCAATAGGTGGCTGACTTTGTTGGTGGGATCGCGTGCTTCGTCGACTAGCAGAAGCAATTCGCGCCCATCCACTTGGATGGAGCGCACTTCAACGACCGTATCCTCGGTCACTTGCGTTTCCAGTTGCAAAGACGCGTTCCACGCATCGCGGACACTCAGGTTGCCAAGTTCGTCAACCAGGAAGACGCGGCGGCCATGCATGGTGGCTGCCGCCAAAGGTTGCTGGCTTGTTAGCAAAGAAGTTGTCAGTTGGTTTGGCTGAATCGCATCTCCCAGCTGACCGTCCCACAGGGAAAGTCGTGCTGCAGAAATTGTCCCCAACGTAGAATGTAGAGCTTCGCCGACCGCAGCAGCTTGAATTGCTGTCCCAAAATCACCTTGCGAGGTTACGCGTCCGGTGGCCGTATCGTGCCAGCGCCAACTCTCGGAACCGACTGACAATACGCCCGAGTTTGGTTGTGACTCGATGACCAACAGCCGCGAGATGTCGTCCGTAGGCGACGAGATCCTAGCTTGGCTGGGCTGTTGCGTTGTAAAGCCGGTAACGGCCTCGCGCACGACATCAAAGCCGAATCGGGGCGATCCATCGACCAGGCGGTTGCCATAGCCGACCAACAGGATGCCTGCAACCTGTGCGGACGCTTCGCCTCCTAGCCCTGATACGGTTCCGGACTTCAACTCCAGACCAATGCGTTGCGTGCCATCAGGCAGCTGCAATAAATTTGGACGGAACGTAATGCTGGTTAGATTTCCGGACACTGCCGCAAACGGAAAATCCAACGGTTCTTCTTCGTTGTCCGGCAACCGCCAGCGACCGTCTTCGGACGCAACGAGTTCTTCCAACACCAAA
>JANQOL010000114.1 GCA_028289675.1 Pirellulaceae bacterium | reverse complement strand
AACCGGCTGCGGACTATTTACACTCTCACGGCGTGCCGACCAGCTAGGTGCCCTCATTGGTATCCTAGTCGTCGGCTGGTGGCCCGGTTGGCTCGCGATCTCTTGGTGGCGGTACTTTGCAATGCACTGAAACAACTCACCAGCCGCAATCTCCAATCATCGGACCAGCGACTTCCGTCCGATTGCCATGTTCAATGCCAGCTCGCGCAACTCTGACCCCATAGCCCAGGTCAACCATCCGAACATTTGCCACAAGAAACGCAAGAAATCACAAAGAGCTGCCACTTCAGAATTCGGCCATACTCCGGTGCTTTCCAGCGAGCGATCAGACTGGGCGAGAAGCTGGCTTCATCAGTCCATGCGGCCGGCTCTTTGCGGCCCCAAAGCCAGCCTGAGCGGAAAAGAGGGTGAGTAACGGGGCTCGAACCCGTGACCACTGGAACCACAATCCAGTGCTCTACCAACTGAGCTATACTCACCGCTTTGAGGTCGAATTTTAGGTTTTGATTCGCAGAGCGTCAATGAGCAGCGACGGCGGACTGCTGCGAAGCGGGGCAAGAGTTGCCGTTATTGGCGGCTGTGCGGGCGGACGGCAGGCAGTTCAGCTACAATCGGCCAGCTTCGGTTGACTAGCTACAGGAGGCAAATATGAAATCGATTTGGTTGAGGAGTACGATTTGCCTCATCGCGTTGCTAACCGCGCCGTTGGCCGCAGCCGCCGATCGGCCGAACTTGGTGTTCATGATTGCCGACGATTGCACGTACCTGGACATGGAAGTCTACGGAGGCCAAGCCAAAACACCGCATTTGAATCGTCTGGCCAGTGAGGGCATGCAGTTCTCACGCTGCTTCCAGGCAGCGCCCATGTGTTCACCCACCAGACACAACATCTACACCGGACTCTACCCGGTCAAGTCCGGCGCCTGGCCCAATCACACTTGCGTGTACCCCGGGACCAAGTCAATCGCCCACTATTTGCAGGCTGCTGGCTACCGCGTGGCGCTATCCGGCAAGACGCATATTTCACCCAAGCAATCGTTTCCCTTCGAATACGACAAGGAATTCCGAGAAGCGAACATTGACCAAAACAACCCGTTCCCAACGATCGAACGATTGATCGTGGAGTGCCAAGGGCAAGATCAACCTTTCTGCCTGTTCGCCTGTTCCAACGAGCCGCATAGTCCTTGGGACAAAGGGGACGCCACCGCGTATCCAGTTGATCAACTCGAGCTGCCGCCCAGTTGGGTCGACACGCCACAAACACGCTTGTCGTATGCCAATTACTTGGCGGAAATCACGTATTTCGATGCCCAGTGCGGTGTGCTGCTGGAATTGCTCGAACGGCATGGCGTAGCGTCGAACACCTTGGTGATTTGTGTCTCCGAACAAGGTTCCAGTTTTCCGTTTGCCAAGTGGACCTGTTTCGAACTGGGCTTGTCATCAGGCATGATCGCCCGCTGGCCAGGTAAAATTCGCGCCGGCAGCAACTCTGGCGCACTTGTCGAATACTGCGATGTCACACCCACGTTCCTGGACGCGGCGCGAGTGCCCATTCCCGAAAACCTGGACGGTCGATCCTTCCTGCCCGTGCTGCTGGGCCAGCAAGAGGAACACAAGCACTACACTTTCGGCATCCAGACGACACGCGGCATCAACAATGGTTCGAAGGCTTTTGGCATCCGCTCCTGCGGTACCAAGACACATCGCTACATTCGGAACTTGCACTCCGAGACCGTTTTTACAAACGCCGTGACTCGGACCGAGGGCAGCCAAGAGAAGATATGGGGCAGCTGGCTGGCCCGTGCCGAACAGGGTGACGCGCACGCAAAGGCGATGGTAAAAAAATACCAGCGTCGTCCGCCGGAGGAGTTTTACGATGTCGTGGCCGATCCTCACTGCCTCAACAACTTGATCGATGACCCAAAACAAGCTGACCGCATCGCTGAGTTATCGGCACAGCTCGATCAATGGATGGACGAACAAGGTGACGCTGGAGCCAAGACGGAAGAAATGGCCCACACTCGTAGTGCCAAGTACCAGGCCAAGAAGACGAGGCGGATCAAGCAGTCCCAGGGCCAATAGTGCCAGGCGTGTGTTACGTCACGATTGTGAATTAGAGTGCCGAAAACTAGCTGTTTGGCCAACAGCCCGTGTTTTGGCGAGATGAAACGGCGCTGGCGTTTGGCGGCCCATCCGAAAACTTTTCTTCCCCAAGCGCCCAACTCCTGGATACTCTCAGCCACTGATGGGACGCCGGTTGCGAAGCGCGTGTCGTTGATATTGCCGCTGCATGCCGGTGCTGCCCGCACTGGTTAAACTGGTGAGTGATTTCCAGCACTTATCCAAACAAGGAAACGCCATTGTCAGTAGTCCAACTTTCTGAAGTTACCAAGACTTATGGTCGGCACCGCGCGGTGTCGGATCTGTCGTTGGCGGTGCCAGCCGGTTCTTTGTACGGCTTTATCGGCCCCAACGGGTCGGGCAAGACGACGACCATTCGCATGATCTTGCGGATCATCCACCCTGATTCTGGCTCCATCAACGTATTGGGAAACAACTTGGCGTCTGCCGCCAATGACGAATTGGGATATCTGCCCGAAGAACGGGGGCTATACAAAAAACTGACCGTGAAGCGAATGCTGCACTACTACGCCGCCTTGAAAGGTATTGGCGCGGCAGATGCCCGGTCCGCGGTAACTCATTGGCTGGATCGATTTCAGTTGTCCGAATGGGGTAACAAGAAAATTGAAACCCTTTCCAAGGGAATGTCGCAGAAAGTTCAATTCATTGCGTGCATCGTGGCCCGCCCCAAACTGTTGATACTGGACGAACCATTTTCCGGTCTGGATCCAGTCAATACGGAGACCATTCGTTCGTCCATTTTGGAGCTACGAGAGCAGGGAACGACCATCATTTTCTCCACGCACGATATGGGTGTGGCGGAAAAGATGTGCGACTTCATTTTCATGATCTACCAAGGCAACAAAGTACTGGATGGGACCTTGGAGCAGATCAAAGCTCAATACGGGGCCGACTCGGTGCATTTGCGATGGGACGGTCCGCGCAGCGAACTCAACAGCATCGACGAGATCGAACGAGTGGTCGATATGGGGAGCTACCAAGAGTTGCAATTGCGCGGCGACCCGCAACGCGTACTGCATCAGTTGGTGGCCAAGGGCAGTGTCCAGCTGTTCGAAATCGCACAACCCTCGCTGCACGACATCTTCATCCGCATCGCGGGACCTGAGGCAGGCAGTGAGCCATCTTCAGGCTCGGACACCCCGGATACCATCGCTGGCAATTCTCACTCGGGAGCCGCATCATGAACAAAATCTTGGTCGTTGCGCGCAACGAGTATTTTATCGCCATCACCAGTAAGGCCTTTCTGATCGGCGTCATTATGATGCCCGTCTTTATGGGCGGGGCCATCGTGGTCCAATATCTGACTCGAGATCAAGTCGACTTGTCACCGCGTAAGATCGCCATTGTGGATCCAACGGGACGTCTCATTGACAAAATACAACAGCGGGCCGAGGCCCGAAACGAGAACGAAATCTACTCCGGCGAGGGCGACAGCCGAAAACAAACCCAAGCGGCCTTTCACGTCGAAGCCTACGACGATTCTGGAGACAGCCAGCAGCGGGCCGACGTTGTACTGACCGAGCGCGTCAAGCAAGGTGACCTATTCGCGTTCGCACTGATCGATCCCGGCGTTTTTGATGCGTCTAAGGGAGGCGTCATCCGATACCATTCCGAAACGCCCAGCTACCAAACGCTGGCAAATTGGTTGCGGGATGTCGTCAACGACGAGATCAAGCAGGCTCGCATCACCGAGCTGAATCTATCTCCCGAAAGTGTCATGGCACTGTCCGTTAGGACTCCTGTGCGGCAATTCGGATTGGTGGAAAAGAGCGCCGATGGGCAAGTCAAAGACGCCAAGGAAGAGAACCGCATTTTGACCTTCGCGGTCCCTTTTGCGGGGCTGATGTTGATGTTTATGATGATCATGTCCGTCGCCCCCGCCATGCTGAACAACGTCCTCGAAGAGAAGATGCAGAAGATCTCCGAGTTCCTGGTATCGTCGATCACCCCGTTTCAGCTGATGGCAGGCAAGTTATTGGGCGCGGTCGCTGTAGGCGTGACGCTGTCGTTGATCTATTTGTCGGCCACCTATGGACTCGCCAGCTACTACGGCTTTAGCAGCAGTGTGCCGGCGTCGTTGTACGGCTGGTTCCTGTTCTATCTGCTGACAGGGTTAGTCATCTTCGGTTCCATGTTTTCCGCCATTGGCGCTGCCTGCTCGGAGATTCGAGACGCACAATCCTTGATGACTCCCGTCATGTTGTTGGTGATCATCCCCATGATGTGCCTGGGACCCGTGCTCGATTCGCCGAACAGTTTGTTCGCCAGGGCGGTTTCGATGTTCCCGCCAGCCACGCCGATGTTGATGTTCGCGCGGATCGCGATTCCTCCGGGACCCGCAACTTGGGAAATCGTAGTCGCCACGGTCTTGGTTCTGCTATTCGCGGTAGGCTGCGTGTGGGCGGCCGGCAAAGTCTTTCGTGTGGGTGTCCTTTCTCAAGGTCAGTCTCCCAGTTTCGCCAAGCTGGCGAAGTGGGTGTTTTCCGAGTCATGAGATCGCCGGTTGGCCAACAGCCTGTCCCGGCCTCCAGTGGAGTTGCTGACCATGCAATGTCGCAGTGCAGAAACACCGCTCCTGGTGCTGGCCGGGTTGTTGTGCTGCGGTTCGCACGTAGCGACGCCGTGCACCGCCGATGAACGATTGCCGCTGGAGCTGAGTATCGACTGGGAAGATGGATTCCTGACCATTCGCGGACAAGACTTGCCGGGCGGCTCGATTCGCATTCACTACTTGGAAGCTTACTGCCGTCCCGGATCCACGAATCGCGATTGGCATGAAACCGTGATACCACACCGCACGCGCCAGCTGGCCGGATCACAACATAACACGCGAGTGGAACTGGAGGATCGCTTGGACGATGGTGTGATCGTGCGGCATGTCATCACTGCTGGCGAAG
>JANQOL010000182.1 GCA_028289675.1 Pirellulaceae bacterium | reverse complement strand
GAATCGCTAATCTCCGCGACACAATCATATCCTTGTTGTGGGCTTGATCGGTTGCTTATCCGCTCGGTAACGCTTTTCCTTTTCACATTGCTGCTGGGTAAGATGGCGGCCGCCGAAGAAATCGACTTCGCGCGTGAGATCCGACCGGTGCTGTCCGATGCGTGTTACAACTGTCACGGCCCCGACGCCAAGGCACGCGAAGGCGACCTCCGACTGGACGATCGTGGGGCCGTATTGAAGGCCGAAGTTCTTGCGTCCGGAGAAATGCTGCGGCGGTTACTGAGCGACGATCCTGAGATTCGCATGCCGCCGCCAGACTCGACTCGCAAACTGAATCCCGCCAATCGTCAGAAACTGATTCAGTGGCTCAAGACGGGTGCGACTTGGCCAGAGGACGACCAGCACTGGGCATTTGTTTCTCCCCGGCAGCCGACCATACCGAAGTTGACGAACAAAGACTGGCCGCGCAACGAGATTGACCATTTTGTACTGGCGCGGCTCGAGCGCGCAGGATTGACGCCCAACCGCGAAGCGGACCGTAGCACTCTGTTGCGGCGAGTCACTCTTGACCTCACCGGCCTTCCACCCACCTTGGAGGAGCTGGACTCCTTTCTTACGGATGACTCACCAAATGCTTACGAAAGAGTTGTGGAACGACTGCTTCGATCCGCGCGCTACGGCGAGCATATGGCGGTCGATTGGCTCGAAGCGTCTCGGTATGCGGATACCGACGGCTACCAAAACGACCGCCTGCGTTACATGTGGGTTTGGCGAGATTGGCTGATCCGTGCGTTGAACGACAATATGCCCTTTGATCAGTTCGTGACCGAACAAATGGCAGGCGATCTGCTGCCGGACCGCAACTTCTACACACAGGTTGCCACGGGATTTAATCGCAACCACCGTATCAACTCCGAGGGGGGATCAATTCCGGACGAGTGGATCGTGGAGTACGTGGCAGACCGTGTCGAGACGATGGGAACGATGTTCCTGGGGCTGACGCTGACTTGCTCGCGTTGTCACGATCACAAGTATGATCCAATTCAGCAGAACGACTATTATCGTCTGTTCGCATTCTTTAACGGGATTGCCGAGGCTGGCCTTGGGCCGAACAACGGCAACAGCCCACCTTTCATCAAGGTACCCAAGAGTTGGCCAAACCTTTCGGCGGAAGAAGCTAAGTTTGTCATTCCTGAACCACCAAAGGTCAAAGTCACACAAACTGCCGTCCCGCGCCCGCAGCCGGGTGCTCCGGATACCGTGATGGTGTTGCACGAGTTGGCCACCCCACGCGACACCTATCGTCTGAATCGTGGACTTTATGATCAGCAGGATAAATCGGAGAAACTCCATCCCGCCACGCCGCCTGTGCTGGGGCAATGGGATGAGAAGTGGCCGCGTAACAGACTGGGGCTTGCCAATTGGCTCACTGCAAGTACACACCCACTTACTTCACGAGTAACGGTCAACCGTTTGTGGCAACATCATTTTGGCCTGGGATTGGTAAAGACCAGTGAGAACTTTGGCGTACAGGGAGAAATGCCAAGTCACCCTGCGTTATTGGATTGGCTTGCTGTGGAGTTTATTCGGCAAGATTGGAACGTCAAAGCGATCCATAAGTTAGTCGTCACGAGTGCAACCTATCGACAGGACTCGACTGTGTCGCATTCGCGCGATCCGGAGAATCGACTGCTAGGACGCGGACCACGCAAGCGGCTTTCGCCTTATGCGCTGCGCGACTCGGCGTTGTACACGAGTGGATTATTGGTGGAGCAGATCGGCGGGCCTTCAGTAAAGCCCTACATGCCACCTGGTATCTGGAAGAGCATTTCCAACGCAAAGTACCAACAAGACAAAGGTGACAAGCTCTATCGCCGTAGCATGTACACCTATTGGCGGCGAACCGTTCCGCCTCCGACAATGATGGCATTCAACGCCGCCGCGCGCGAAACGTGCATCGTACGTATGGACCAAACAACGACACCGCTCCAAGCGCTGACCATGTTGAACAATGTGGTCTTCGTCGAGGCAGCCAGGTTCCTTGCCCAACGTGTATTGACAGTTGAGAATCAAACGCCCGGCGAACGCGTCGGTCATGCGTTTCGATTGGTAACCAGTCGAGAACCCCGGCCAGAAGAACTCCAGCGTTTGCTGTCTGATCTAAAGTTCTACCAGCGGGATTTTGCCGCAGATCTGGAATCCGCAGAAAAGCTCCTGTCAATCGGGGAGCGTGCAAGCGATGCAAGTTTGAACCCAGTTGAATTGGCTGCCTACACGCTAGTCGCAAGCACCATTATGAATCTCGACGAATCGATCATGGAGAATTGAATTGGATACGCTTAGCGAAATCCGCTCTCGACTGACTCGTCGTACCTTCCTGGAACGCGGCACACTGGGGCTCGGCGCAATGGCCGCGAGTTCGTTGCTAAATGCAGACGAACCTCGGCCAACAGGAAGCGGCGTCACCGGCTTGCCTCACTTCGCGCCGAGGGCGCGCCGCGTGATCTATCTCTTTCAGTCTGGAGGGCCGTCGCAGCTTGACCTTTTCGATTTCAAGCCAGATCTGAAGAAACAATTTGGCAAGGAAGTTCCAACGTCGGTCTATCCCGACGAACGCAAGACCACCATGACTTCCGGCCAGAAGTCGTTTCCAGTCGCGCCTACTGTTTTCAAGTTTGCCCAGCATGGCGAGGCCGGCACATGGATGAGCGAGCCGCTCCGGCACCTCTCCAAATTCGCGGACGATGTATGCGTGATCAAAAGCATGCATACTGAAGCGATCAATCACGACCCGGCGGCAACGATGTTTCAGACTGGCTCGGTCATTGCCGGCCGCCCAAGTATGGGCGCCTGGGTTAGCTACGGACTAGGCAGCGAGAACGCCAACTTACCCGCGTTTGTCGCGCTTACTTCTAATGGCACTGCCAAAGCCGGGCAGCCACTGTATGACCGCTTGTGGGGCGCAGGATTCTTGCCGGGCCGTTTTCAGGGCGTGAAGTTTCGTGGACAAGGCGATCCGATCCTCGACCTATACAATCCCGCTGGTGTCACCCGCGCTCAACGTCGTCGAATGCTGGACACGTTGGGAGAACTCAACGACAAGCAGGCCGGCCGATTCAACGACCCAGCAATTGCCACGCGTATCGCCCAATATGAATTGGCGTTTCGGATGCAAATGAGCGTGCCAGATTTGATCGACCTCAAGAGCGAATCCCAAGCCACACTCGATCTGTATGGACCGCAGGCCACGCAAGTCGGCAAGTACGCCTATAATTGCCTGTTGGCGCGGAGGCTAGCCGAGCGGGGCGTGCGGTTCATTCAGCTTTTCCATCGTGGCTGGGATGCACACAAGAATGCTCCCAAGCAGGTTGCTGCCCAGTGTCGAGATACAGATCAGGCAACTGCCGCACTGCTGCAAGATCTCAAACAGCGGGGCATGCTGGAAGACACACTGGTTGTCTGGGGCGGAGAGTTTGGCCGCACAATTTATTCTCAGGGCAAACTGACAGAGCAGAATTACGGCCGCGACCATCATCCGAACTGTTTCACCTATTGGTTGGCGGGAGGCGGAGTTCGCGGCGGAATGACTTATGGCGAAACGGACGACTTTAGTGTGAACGTCACCGAGAAGCCAGTCCATGTTCACGACATGCAGGCGACCATCCTGCATCAGTTGGGAATCAACCACAGAAAGCTAACTTACCGTTACCAGGGGCGCTACTTCCGCCTGACCGATGTGCACGGAACCGTAGTCAAAGACGTCCTATTGTGAGATGTGACGCGCCTCGAACTGTTCGTTTTCAGGCTGAGTCACATTGACTGAGTTGAACGTGGGATCACGGCGGAACACTCATCGAAAGAGCGTTGCCAGTGGAATCTGCCGCGCACCTGCCCTGATGCATCATCTCATGGAGTGTTGGATGTTCCGATTCTTTGCCGCTGCGATCGTTGTCGTTTTCCTTTCCGCTAGCGACCTGCGAGCGGCCCAGATGGCGATGGGATTTCGCGTGGGAGAAGTAACGCAGAACTCCGCAATCATCTGGACGCGCATTACACGCGATGATGAACGAAACTGGGAGGGGCATCGCGAACCCATGAAGCGCGAGCCGCGAATCGACGAATACGTTCCTTCCGCTGTTAAAGTCGAGGAACGCCACGGCGAATCGGTCGGCGCTAGCGGGGAAGTGCGAGTGGTCTATGGCACGGCAGAGGATCTGTCCGCTGCCAAAAGCACGGCCTGGGCCAAGGTCACGGCCCAAGGCGACTTTGTTCACCAGTTTCGATTGTCCGGCCTGGAGCCGGGCACCCGGTACCACCTCAGAGTTGAAGCTCGCGACACAGCAGACGAGCAGGTGAGCGCTACACGTGCCGGTTCTTTCGGAACAGCCGCCGCAGGGAATGTTTGGCAGAATGTCACGTTTACCGTGGTCACTGGGCAATCGTACTGGGATCTGGACCACCGCAATGGTTACCAAATCTATCCGTCCATGCATTCGCTCAAGCCAGATTTCCTGGTGGCTACCGGGGATACCGTCTATATGGACAGCGAGGCGCCCCGGGCTCGAACAATCCCCCTGGCCCGCTTCCACTGGCACCGGATGTATTCTTTGCCGCGGCATATTGAGTTTCATCGCACTGTGCCCGGCTATTGGGAAGTGGACGACCACGACTCTTGGTGCAACGACTGCTGGCCAACCATGAAGGCCGACTGGATGAAACCGCTCACCTTCGAACAAGGATTCAAGGTCTATCGCGAGCAAGTTCCGATAGGAGAGAACTTGTATCGCACGGTGCGTTGGGGTAAGGGGCTGCAGATTTGGCTGGTCGAAGGCCGAAAGTACCGCTCCTCCAACCGCATGCCAGACGGCCCCGAGAAGACTATTTGGGGCAAGGAGCAGTTGTCCTGGCTTCAGAAGTCAGTGTTGGCAAGCGACGCCTCGTTTCGTGTGCTGATCAGTCCGACCCCGATCGTAGGTCCCGATCGAGGCAACAAAGCCGACAACCACGCGAACAAAGCCTTTACCCATGAAGGGGATCTCTTTCGCAACTGGACTCGCGAGCAGAATCTGAAGAACTTCTTTGTTTGCTGCGGTGACCGGCACTGGCAGTACCTCTCAATCGACCCGGCTACCAAATTGCACGAATTCTCCTGCGGCCCGGCCAGTGACAAACATGCAGGCGGTTCTCCGGGCAGGGACGCAGAAGTGCAACCCTTCCATCGCGAGAAGGGTGGTTTCCTGAGTGTCGCGGTGGAGCAGCAA
>JANQOL010000085.1 GCA_028289675.1 Pirellulaceae bacterium | reverse complement strand
GCCCACTGATCTCGAGAGAAACGTCGACGAATCATAACTGCTCCAAGAAAACCCAGAGCATAAAGCACTCGTCAACACGTACTTGGTCGAGCGCTTACGCAAGTACATAGAGTGGCCGGCGACGCCATCCGTTTTCGTTGCGGCTTATCATGCCGCGGAACAGAGTCGCTAGCGAAACGGCCTTCGACTAGGGTTTAGACGCCCACACATGTTTGGGGCAGTGCCGAGAAGAGAGCTCGGTGTTGTCGCAAACCACTGAGCACCGTGTTTGTCATAGCGGCTTCAGCAGATTCTCGAGCATTTTATTGTCAATCGGTTTCACCATGTGATCGTCGAATCCTGCGGCAAGCGCTTCTTGCACGTCAGCACGCTGTCCGTAACCTGTCAACGCGATGAGTCTTAGCTTCGCGTGTGGTAGTTGCTGGCGGACTCGACGCGCTACTTCATACCCACTGATGTCTGGCAGCCCAATATCGACCAACGCAACGTCGGGTGGATCACTCGTGAGAGTGTGAATCGCCGAGGCTCCATCGATCGCGGTAGTAACACGGTGTCCATCGAGTTCCAGCAGTGTCTTGATCATCTCGCGACTGTCATCCAGGTCCTCGACGATGCAAATGTGCAGTGGTGAGGGATCTGCCGTACGCGCTGGAGTGCGTACGTCGGCTCGAGCCTGTTCGCGGGGAGTTGGTTGGTCAGCCATGTTGCTGTCCAACCTAGGTAACCAGAAGTAGAATGAACTGCCACGACCTTCGCCTTCGCTTTCGGCTGTGATCTTTCCATGATGGAGCTCGACCAGCGATTTAGCCAACGTCAAGCCAACCCCCAATCCGCCGTCGCTCTTAGTTCGAGACCGATCCAATTGCGCGAATGGCTCAAAGATCGATTCCAGTTTCTCTGGCGGAATGCCGCGGCCATTGTCCGATACGGAAACGTGGATTCGGTCGCCAGCGAGCTGTAGCTGGACTCGGATGGGGTCGGTCGTTTCTGAGTATTTTGCCGCATTGTGGATCAAGTTGACCTGAACCTGAATCAGCCGGGTGCGATCACCGTTAACCAACAATGGGTATTCAGGCACATCAAACTGGACAGAACACCGGTGGCGATCCAGTTCCGTTTGAACAATCTCCTCGACGGCTTGAACCAGATCGCGCATGTCCAGCATCTCGAACTTCAGATTGATACGATTCTCGGCAATCCGAGCCACGTCGAGCAGGTCCCCGAGCAAGTGGTTGATGATGCCGACTTGTCGATCGATGGTCGTTGCCGAAGCAGATTTTATTTGTTCATTGGCATCGCTCCTCGACAGGATCGCCGTCGCACTACTGACTGCATTGAGTGGATTTCGCAATTCGTGCGAAAGCATCGCGAGAAAGTGCTCGCGCTGCTGCACTTGGTTGCGGATCTCGCGTTCCAGTTGAACTCGGTCTCGAATATCGCGCGCGATTTTCGAGATACCAATCACGTGCCCATCGGAGTTGAAAACAGGCGAAACCGTCAGCGATACGTCGATCGGTGATTGGTCGCTCCGAACGCGCACAGTATCGACCGACAAGACGGTGTCACCTCGCAAGATGCGATCTCGATACTCGACCACTTCGTGAAGCCGATCTTCTGGCACCAACAACTCGATCTGTTTGCCGATGATCTCTCCGACCGAATACCCATAGAGCTGTTCCGCGCCACGATTCCAACTTGTGATTACACCTTTCAGATCCTGCCCGATAATGGCATCGTTGGTGGATTCAACGATCGCCGACATCCACCTCAGCTGGCCACGCAGAACCTCCAGCGACGACACGTCCACCCACATCATCACGACGCCGTTGACGTGATCATCAGGCCGATAGGGCAAGAACCGCATCAGATAGCTTGTTCCGCCAGCAGCCAGCACTTCGCGCTCGTACGCCTCACCGGTTCGCAATACGTCGGTCAGCCTGTCTGACAAATCGTCGATTCGCAACTTGGAACCGAACACATGAATCGGCCGCCCAACGTCTTCGTCGATCAGTTCAAAGACGTCTCGCACGCGTGATGTGAATCGTCGGATCTTGAGTTCACCGTCAAGGAATACCGTCGCGACATCGGTGTTTTCCAGTAGATGATTCATGTCCCGGTTCAGCTCAGCCAGTTCTTCGATCTTACGCTGGTGCTCCGAGTTGACGCTGTACAACTCTTCATTCAACGAGTGAAGTTCTTCGTTCGTGCTTTGAAGCTCTTCGTTGGACGCGATCAGCTCTTCATTGGTCGCCTGCAACTCTTCGTTGCTCGTTTCCAATTCCTCGATGGTCGCTTGCAGGTTTTCGCGAGAGTAACGCAGATCATCTTCCAGTTGCCTGATCTGGTCGCGCGAGATATCCAGTTCATCATCCCCGTCCGGGTAGAGACCTGAACTCGAATCCTGCTCGGAATCGGGGCGGTCGGTCGCCCTCTGTTCAACCTGGACGGGGTCGAACGTGATCAGATAACAAGGATCGTCTGCCTTGCTAACTAGTGGATCGACGGTCAGATTGAATACGCTGGTCTCCCCATCCTTCGTCAGTGTAAGCTTGCCAAATCGCGCGGTTGCTTGACTCTTCATCGCACGGCTTATGACTCCGGCCAGCGTCGTACGGACCAAGTTGTCGACGAGATCCAGAATATCCAACGAAGGCTGTCGTGTCGGGAATTGCAGTAGCTTCTCCGCGCCTGCGAAGGTGTCGATCACGGAACGTGACGCATCGATCAGAATGCTGGGCGGCATGAAACGCCCCAAAAGTTCATCGTGCACATGACGTGTTCTACTGCCTCGCGCCGACGGAGGGCGAGGAGCCGAGTCTTGCTGTGGCAATCCGCGGAGAACGGAATCGGTTGACGCGAGTGGCGAGCGTAGATTGTGCGTCAGCCGGACGTCCCGGCTCTTTCG
The DNA here is from genome assembly GCA_028289675.1 of Pirellulaceae bacterium. Lineage (GTDB taxonomy): Bacteria > Planctomycetota > Planctomycetia > Pirellulales > Pirellulaceae > Aureliella. Next base: position 33,453 of record JANQOL010000085.1, on the reverse strand, counting down.
GTAGATTCGATGCCGATCGTTGACAACGCCAAACTCGTTAGCCAGTTCGCCCGTGGATTCGCTTCCACCGAGTAGAAGAGTGCCGCCCACGCCAAGACCATAGTGGAACAGTGAGATCGCTCGGCGCTGCGCGGCTGGCCGTAGATAGATCAGCATGTTGCGACAGGAGACGAAGTCGAGGTCCGTGAATGGCGCGTCGCGCAGCACATTGTGCGGCGCAAACACAATCATTTGACGAATCTCCGGGCGGATTTGGAATCCGTCCGTTCGCTGGGTGAAATACCGGTCGAGCAGATCACCATCGACCTTTTTAAGCACCTCTTCGGAAAAAACTCCGCGGCTAGCATGTTCGATCGATCGTTTATGGACGTCCGTTGCAAAGACCTTCAATTGCCGTCTATGGCCGGAAACTCGAATGACTTCCTGAAACGCAATCGCGATCGAATAAGCTTCTTCACCGGTGGCGCACCCGGCTACCCAAACTCGAATTGGATCCTCCTCATCTCGACGTTCGACGACTTTGGGTATGACATGGTTTACAAGAAACTCGAAAACTTCTGGGTCGCGAAAGAACTCGGTCACGCCAATCAGCAAGTCGCCGTAGAGGGCGTGCAACTCCTCCAAATCCGCTTGCAACAAGTCGGCATACTGGTCAAAGGTCTCGACGTGTGACATATCGACGCGACGCCGAATCCGTCGCATGACTGTAGAGTCTTTGTACGACGAGAAATCAATGTCATACACATTGCGAAACAGCTGCATGATGGCGTCGATGCCTCGCAATGAGTTATCCTTCGCCAGACGCTGCGCCTTGTCGCGAGGTAAGCTGGTCGGATCTTCGCCATAGTTGAGCAGAGCGTTGCCCATCTCGGATGGAGAGAGCACCAAGTCGACCAGATCCGTGGCCTGGGCACTGGACGGCATCCCATCGAACTTGGCCGTGTCCAAACTCTCACTGATCACTAGGCCGCCACAACGCGATACCTCCTCGATGCCCCGCGTTCCATCGGTTCCGCTACCGGACAAAATAATGGCGATCGAGGCTTCTCCCATTTCGCGAGCCAGAGATTCGAGAAAGTGGTCGATCGGCAGCGCCAGTCCGCGTGATGGGTCTTTGCCGCTGAGATGCAGGCAGCCGTCCGCGAAGATCATCTCCTTCTTCGGCGGCATCAGATAGATCACGTTTTCTTCGACGCGAACTCCGTCTTCGACGACGACAATCCGCATGCTCGTATCGCGGGCGAGCAACTCGCTCATCATGCTCTTGAAATCGGGCGAAAGATGCTGGATCACAACGAACGCCATACCACTACTGACTGGCATGTTCTGAAACAGCTGCTCTAGAGATTCAAGACCTCCAGCCGATGCACCGATCCCGACGACATACTTAGGTGATCGCTCATTGACCGGCGCGGCTAGAGAGGCGCCATCGTTTGTGCTCACGTCGGACATGACTTCATTTCCTTTACGTCCTCACCGTGGCACAGTTAACAGCTGTTTTCAACTCGCTACATTGGCGAAATCGGGCGTTTTGAGTTCATCGAGGAGGCCTCAGCAGGCAGATCGTCGGTGGTTCGGTCAGTCGCCGCGGAAGTATAGAGCTGCTGACCTCCCCAGAAAACTTAATAATAGCCTGCCTATTGTTTGGATTTTCTTAATCAACGCAGGTGCAACGCCACAAGGCAGGTGCTTCCGACCAGCGGAGACAGAAACCAAAGTTCAAGCTTCAGTGGTCAGCAGTGCACTTCCTGGCGATTGTGAAATGCTTAACACGTTGCACGCCATCTTTCTGCACCCTCGGGCGGCTTCTTCGAGGTGAATCTCGGAGTAGCAAACGACAACAATGTGGTGCCAAGCTGTACGACTGAGTTTCTCTTCTGCATCGCGGAAACTCGATCTGCCAGGGAAACTGCCCGTCGCTCACAAACTCACTTTATTGTTCTACTGACGGCTGGTCAAGACTACGACCTCAACTGAGACCCTACTGCAGGCAGGGCTACTCCAGCCCGTAGCGAGGTTTTCCGTTAGAGGTCAATGTCCCCGGCCCACTGAGGCCTAAATCCCGGAAGCAGAGCGAGATAAGTCTTAGCACCAAAACAACCCCAAACCACGGAATTCATCGTTGGTTGAAATCACGGAGTTCCGTCGGTGAAATTGTTGCCCAAAATGGATGCACCAACGAAACTTTGGTGCATTCCTTAGTTCCTTCAACTATTCCAGCGTTGGGTCAGCTTCAAAAAGTACATGGATTGCTGCCGACTCGTCTCCGTTCCAGGAAAAGAGCTCGAACGGTTCGCTATCGCAAACGCCTCCGGTTCCCGATCCCATAGTTTCGTATTTTGGATAACAAACACTGTTGTAGTCAAAGTTTCCGTCGACAGTGTGAAAGATGTGCTTGGAGCGCGCGGTAGCGAAGTCACTAAATCCAACCCTGTGTGGTTCAGCGAGGCTGATCTTAATTCTCTCGCTGTCAATCCAATTAATGGACACGGCTGCCTGGGTTACATGCGCCATTTCGTCGGGATCATAAGTCGATTCCACGAAAAAATGCTCACCATTGATCGTGTATCGGAGCTGGTGCTGGTCCCCAGAGTGAGTCTTAAAGAGGTAGATCTTTAGATCTGATGTATTTGAGAGCAATTCCCAATTTGAGCTGAAACATCCGGTGCCCAGCGGGTATCGATGGTAGTTGTATTGCAGGTGGTTTCGGAAACCTGAGATCGATGCCGATTGGATAGACAACTGCCGTCCTTGGTAGATGAGCCCAAGAAGAATTGCAACCAACGCTGTGAGCAACAGAAGGGAATTCAGCGAATAGGTTGGGCCTGTTCTCAATGCTTGTTCCCCAAAGGAATCACACGAGCATCCGTCCGACTATCCCAAGCAGGAAGCCTAACACCGCACCCATTGCTGGCATCCAACGTTGCCGCAGATGAGCCTCGGGCGCGATATCTTGGAACACAAGGTACAGTATGCCACCGCTGGCAAACAGCATAATGCACGAGACCAAGAGCCCTTGTGAAGCGAGGAAGAAATAGCCGGAAAGCCCTGCACAAGGTCCCAGCATCGCCAACACACAGAACGCAAGAACTACATTCCGCCCGGACACATTCGGTCGCGTCGTCAGTTCACGGTATGCGTTAAAGCCCTCTGGCAAGTTCTGAATGGCAATCATCACTGCCAATAGTTTTGCTGTGGAGTTCCCTGAGGCAAATGATGCGCCTAAGGCAATGGCCTCGGGAATGAAATCCGATAGCATTGCAACCAGCTGGCCTGCTGGGCTCTCGACTCTGGCAAGCAAAATATCGAGGACAAGAAATGTGAAGCCGCCACTCGCGAAGCAGACAACAGCGGCAGGGATGGAGACTTGCTCAATCCCTTCTGGGACTAGCACAAGAGCAACTGCCGACAAGAGCGCACCACCACCAAACGCAATGACTCCGTGTCGTGTCTCAGAATTCAGCCAATTCGGATGAATGCTGTCGACGCAGGCCGCGAGCGCACCGACTGGCATCGCAATACCCGCCATGAGCGTAAGTACAACTACGGTTGTAACCTCGTGCATGGGATGGGCAGTTGTTGGGGTAACGCAACAAATCTCCGAGCCGCCGCCAACGACTCGACCTCAAAACAAACTCGGCTCGGCGGCTTCGGTTCGGCAGCCTTTCCTAAGTGCCTTGCAGCGTCGCGAATGCCCTTCCCGTTTTCTGCTGCAATCGATCGCGGAGAATCCAGAAGCAGCTAGCGACAAGTGCGGAGACGGCAAAAAGGAAATCAACTCCTCGAATATCGAAACCGTCCAGCACGTTCGCTGTAAACAGTGCTCCGAAGAACAAAATGGCGAACGCGTAGGCAAGCAGCAAGGCAACGCCAGAAAACGTCGCCATCGTCGACCGTTGCCCGCGAAACATGGCGGTTGTCGCCATCATGCACGCGATGGCTAAAGTACCAAACGGTACGACTGACGGCAGCCAGATTGAGGACCAAAGCAGCAGCGCGACGCTTATCCATGTGATTGGTTTCATCTGAAGCTCCAGTACTGACAGGGCATGGAAAACATGACTTCCAACCCGAGAGTGATTAAACCGACTTGACGGAGTGCCCGACAACGACCTCCTGGCTGGCAATCCCTGCACCGTCGGTGCCATAGATTGTTGCCTCCATTTACCCATGACACAACGGCTGCAATCAGTTTCGAATCGGGCGAGTCATCCGCTTTGGACGTTTGGCTTTCGGCACTAGGTAATATCGTTACGAAGTCGGTTGCACTCGCTTGTTGGCATGCGGGGTCTCGCGGCGCGTTGGCCTGGCGGCTTGAGCCTCCCGGCGCACTCAACTTCGACTGGCCAGTCATTTACGTTAAGTAAGTTGGCCAAGACCCCGGAGCGGAGGGGCCGTCTGGCCAACAGTACCAATCACCATGGACCGGCAGGTGACTGGTTTTCAAAGTAGATTGGCCACCGCTCCTTGGGTGCATTGGAGGTTCTGCCAAAATGGGCTCATGGTGAGCCTCGATTAGCATTTGGCGCCCCTCTCTGAGAGTTTCTGTGTTCTAGTCCTGTCGGATTTGTCCTCGCTCTCGCTGCTTTGGATTCTTTGCCGGTACGACAACGACAATAGCGTCCCGCTTCAGTATCGCCGCGTAGAACGGGTGGACTTTCGGTTTTGTGACAGCGAGAGCTGCAACCGGAGTGCGTATGCGATCGACAACTTCTCGCTCATAATCGAGTTCGTTACCCAACACATCGAGAAACTTGAGGTCTTTTGCACGCCATGTGACCTTGTGGGGTCCAAGTCTCTTAACAGTCACTTCTCGCTGTTTTTGTTCCGTCCGCATCAGGTTCTCCTTGGTACCATCGGACTTGGTTCTGACGTAAGGAACCTGAACGCTATAGGTTTGCACAACGGTCTCATCGTGAGGGCCTGGTGCGTACTCCGTTGTGATTTTTCCATCCGCGTTCGAGCTTAGCATGACCCACTGCGGCGCTTCCTTCGGGGGTACTAATCTGTCATCTGCCTTTGCTCCGGTAAAGTGGAGTGTTAGAAACATACCAGCTGTTGCGGCAAACCCGAAAATCCAGTTGTGAACCATTACAGCGCCTTTCATGCGTGGTAGAACGCCGGCGATAATCGAGTCGCCGTGGTTGGTATTGATGTAAAGTCGGACCAGCTCGGCGCCTTCGTTTCATCGCTTGGCTCTGCTGGTTTTTAGCAGTTCGTCTTGTAATTCCTGAGTCACCCCAACAGTAAGACTGTGGCTAATCTCAGTTTCACGCAGCATGGGGAAATATCCAGTCGTAATCTCATTGGTCACATAAATACCGATATGACGCCAAGTTTGACGGTCGCGATTATTACCACGGTATTCGATGCCAAGTAACCTTCGCAGATGGTCCCTAGTTCTAATATAGCAGTCGTTTGCTTCGTTCTTCCCCAGTGTTTGATGTGAAATTGAGGTCAAACGTTTGTCTTCGTCGGATACGAAATTGAATCCCCAACGCGCTGACAATCCGAGTAATTCGAAGTCCATTTGCGGCCATCGAGCAGGCGAGAAGATGAGTTTGGCCTCCAATGCGAACTTGGGGAACTCGGACTCAGTTACAAGCCACGGGATCGTAATGCCTGCTTGGGGTACCGGGATTCCATCAAGCAAGAACGCGATACCGGGGCAGACGGCGGAATTCATTTCTCCCTCGTAAGCAGAACGCGCCGCGAGTCATTCGCTTTGGACATTTGCCTTTCGGCACTAGGTGATACCGTTACGAAGTCGGTTGCACTCGCTTGTTAGCTTGACGGCTTGAGCCTCTCGGCGCATCTGTTTTCTACTGGCTGTTGTGTCTGTCAAGTAAGTTGGACAAGGTCCTGTAGCGGCGTAGCCGCGAACGGGCCGTCAGGCCAACGGCGGCGGTAACCGAGCCGCCGTAGGTGATATTGATGTAAAGCTAGTCACAGCTCGGCGACTTCGAGTTCATCGCATTGTTCCATCCGACTCTTCGACGTAACGTGACCAGATCTCTTCTGCATCGTAGGCGTCGCATGGAAAATCAGGCTCCTCCGCTGCCCGTTTCCAAAAGGCGTGGAAGTCAAGATTCGGATTTATCATGCGTGTACGGACATCGGGCGGATCTTCGACGCCAGATTCAGAGTAGTATTCCCAAAATTCATCGTGGTTCACGAAAAACATAAGCCCCGTCGCCATTTCAACAGCAATGTGATCACCATTGGGGCCGTAAGCCAGGTTGAGATAGCCGGAATCGCAGAAGAAGCGGTACGGTTCGCCGGTGTTGTTCTCGATCAGATTCGAGACCGGTGAGAATTCGAACGGTCCAATGGTCACGGGATTTGATGTGTATGCTAGCGCTAATTCTGCGCAGAGCCAATCAGGAGCATTTCGGGCTGATAGGAAATCTTCCGTCTCTCGGCCAATTCTGCCGAATTCGATGTTCGGTTGGAGTTTAAGTATGAGGTCTTTGAGCATCTTAGTTCTGACGGATGGAACGGCGGCGATAACCGGGTCGCCGAGGGTGATATTGGTGAAAAAATATCAGTGCTCAGCGACTCTGTGTTTATCGCATTGTTCTGCGGCACCGGGATCAGGGTAGTGTTTCCACCGAGTCCATGGAAGCATGCCGAGTCCGCCGAGACACAGAGTCACCACCGCGAGCAACATTGGCACAATGGCTCCAGCTACTCCAAACCCCGCGACTACCTGCCGACTGGGTTCATTTCCTCCCGATAAGGTCGTGGCAATGTATGCACCACAAATGGCACCAAGCAGCATAGCGCCGCCCGAAGAAATCACGGCCGCCCAAATAAGCGTGAAAATCGAGCGTTTCAAAATATTTCGAACTAAACCCGCATGGGAGCTTCGCGATGCAGCAACAAACGGACCAAGACGATATGGATTAGAAGCCACTGATTTGGAGTCCGATACTTGCTGCGCCTAGTGACGTTGACCGGTTGCCGTCACCGAGGACGGACGGTTGATTTTCCATCAGCAAAGCCGCGCAAGCCGTTCTTCGGTGCACGCCCTATTCTTTACTATTTCTTCTTGGCGAGGTATCGCATGATGAAATCCCCAAGTGAGTCGGCGATCTGCGTCGAGCACTTTGCAGGGCCGTTGTCGCCATAAATCAATTCGTGATCAAACTTGAAGACAGCGTCACCAAATCGATCGTCATCACGAAGGAATCCGATCGCATCTCCGTCTGATGTGTCATTGTACTTGGATATCGCGAGCATGGTGAGTGGCGCCGGTTCTGCGACCCAATAACCGCGTGTGGCATTTACCGCGATTGTCGGCGAATTAATGCAAACATTGGCATGCCCTGGCAAATGCACCTCACCGAAAGATTCGAGAAGTGTTTTATAGTCCTGAGGTAGCGTGATTCCGATTTCAGCTTCCTGTTGGGCAATGAGATCGGCGTCAATTGGCGAGAAAGTTCTGTTTGAAGGATAGCGAATGATGATGTCGTCGGTATGCGGAATTCCCAAGCGGTCACAGAGTGCAGTTGCGTCACATTCGATTGGGTCGTAGTCGGGGAAGATGTACGCTTGGTTCTCACAGTACTCGTCTCCGACGGAACGGATTGTCTCGATCGCGATTTCAATGCTGCTCATCAAGTACTCTTACGCAAAGAAAGCTCAGATCAGCGGAGACCGGGAGTTGAGAATCCACTCGTGAAAACTGACCACCGGTCCTCCGTTGCGCCCGATGACTACCCGCTGTCACCATCGGTGTTTTGAATTCTCGGTTTTAGTCTGTCGGAAGCGTCTTCCATCTCGGCGTCAATGACATCGGCTAAGTCTTGAAGTCTGTACCGAACAGAGTAGCCGCTCATTAAGCGTAGACGGTTCCGATAGGTCTTTGATGGGTAACCACCAACGTAAAGAAATCCTTGAAAGCTTGGAAGCGACAGCTGAGAGTTTCGTTGCCCGTCCTTGATCCAAAGACGAAACTTAAATTCGCCATCAGCGTTCGTCATCCCTGCTAACATCGGTGCCTTGCCATCGGGCCCGACGAACAGGGCAACTCTCTCGACACCAGCGCCCGTATTGTCCGAGACGATCTTACCGCTTAACAAAAACGAGGTCGATGAGCTATTTCCGGGTGAAATCCTAAAGCTGCACAAAATGGATTCATGTCCCGGCCGTGGTATTGCCGGCGTGACATCCACATTCGGCGCTCGCGCGTCAAGATCAACTGACTGTCCAAGTTTGTGCAATTGAACTTCTTGTCCAACAGCTTGGAATTCGCACAAAAGACAAGACAATACTACAAGAAAAATGTAAAAGTGACTCATGTTTCGCGCAGGTAACGCGCCGCGAGTCATCCGCTTTGGACGTTTGACTTTCGGCACTAGGTGATATGGTTACGAAGTCTATTGCACTCGCTTGTTGGCCTGACGGCTTGAGCCTCTCGGCGCATTTGTTTTCTACTGGCTAGTTGTCTCTGTTAAGTAAGTTGGACAAGGCCCTGTAGCGGCGTAGCCGCGAAGGGGCCGTCAGGCCCACGTCTGGAATCCCCCAGTCGCGTGAGTGATTCGTTTACACGTTGGATTGGCCAACGCGACTTAGGTGCATTCCGTGGTTATTGGCACTTCCCTTCTGAGCCAGCACGCTTTAAGTGGAACAGCCATCGACCGTCGCCGGATTGCGTTTCAATTGAGGATGGACGATCAGAATTGAAGTTGGCGGGACTACATGTTGTCAATTTGTCTCCATTCAATTCGTACAAGCCAGACAGGGTCATTGTCACACCGTCTTGCTCAAGTTTCCAATCGATATGCTTCGGAGACTGCGATTGGTCAAGTTGAACACGGTAGTCGGCTACGATTTCATCGGTGGTTTCTACGACTGCAGTTCTACCGATGAACGTTGTGGTGCCTCCGACTTCGCTTGGGTAGGGCGCTCCATCCCTCGATGCTTCAACGATTATCCATTTGCCCAAAATCAGTTCTGAATCAAGTGCTTGGCGTACTTGTTTGTGGGGCAGTTTGTCTTTTGCGCTTTCTACCGAGCATCCGCAAGTGAGGATGGGCAACAGAAAGAATATTGTTCTCATAGCCAATAACGTTGCGATTGACCGAATCGTAGGAACCGAGTTCGTCCGAGAATTCTACCGCGCAGTACAACCCCGGTCCAATCACGACAACCCCGGTCCAATCACGACAACCCCGGTCCAATCACGGCTTGCCGCATAGGCTCACTGGAGTCGCAAGTGCGGTAGTTACGACTCCAAGTGAATGCTGCCAGCGGCATGACGCATCACCTCGGGACAGATGGCAAAGCAAGGAACCAAGACTGCTGTCAAGACAAACTCCGATTCACCTACCAGCATCCGAACAAGAAAATGCCAGAACACCAAGTAGGCTATCCCGAAGGAGCCGCTACGCCATCCTGCTGGTCGAAAACGTGGTGTAACATCACGCTCTACCACTGGCCAAGCCAGGAGGCTCGTCGCTTGAGTCTCCATCATTACCCAGTAGCTAAGCACCGATATTGCTGCAATCAACCGCAAGTAAACTCAATGTCAACCACAACGTTGTCACCGCGGCACGGATACCGAGCGGCAACGTTTCACATCATGGGGTTGCCGGCAGCAATGTTGATTTCAGATTCGCTCCGGACGGAACATTCGGTGCATTATTTTGTTGTAAACATTAATTGCAATGACGTCCGGACAAAGTCGAGCAGCACCGTACTAAGTGCGGATATGAAAATGGCAAATACGCAAGCACCAATTCAAAACCACATTTTGCCAGTGTAGGCCTCAATCCTTTGTAAAAGCGTTTTCTGTTGCTGCCCAGCACCAATAATGGATTTTTTGGCTACGTAGGCCGGCTTTCATTAGCCGACTTCTCCGGCTTCGTGGTCGCGCCCATGCGCTTTGTCTCGCTAGCAAACGGCCTATTTTCGCAATCGCATGTTGCGGATCGTAGCCCTGCATGATGCTCGTCGCTTTTCTCTTCAGAGGTGACTTTGACGTCAGCAATCTTCAGCAAGGCATATGAGATCGCACACACCATCAGCAGCACACCAAATTTCTTTAGAGTACTCGAACCGAAACTTTCGCTTCCCTCTTCACTCTGAAAACGGTTCGAAAAGCCCTCGATTTCGTGCAATATGTACGTTCCAAATAGCAAGACAACTATGCCAGCCTCCATTTGCACGGCAAGCGGGTCCCCGTGGATGTGCGGCACAAAGAAAACGTGAATTACACCATACGCAGCAAGACTAGAAACAAGTGCAGTTAAATACGGCCAGACCTTAGTAGGCGATGATCTGGCGAATTCCTGCCGATTTGGCAACAACGCGAATTGAGTGTTGCACTTCTTACACTGCACTTGCTGCCCAATCAGTTGGGGAGTGTAACTTAGAGACCTTTTGCACCCTGGGCACCGAACTCGATTGAAACTGGGCATTCTAAGATAAGGAGACCATCAAATAGGCAGCTTCAAGAGTAACCACGGCTGCACTCAATAGGTATGCGATCTTTTGGATCGGGACGGTACTGTAGGCTAAAGCCGTCAATCCACTGGATCCGATTCCCCCAATTCCTGCCAAAAGTAAGTTCGTGGACATGCTCTCAGTAGGCAAGCAAAAGGCCAGCGAAAACAGCATCAGAATCTGGACCGCAACAAACGCAAAGCAATTACGTCTTTCGCTCGAATCTACGTCCAAAACAACGCTACCGACCTGTGTCACTAGGTTTTCTGCCTGATCCGATAGTGACTCAAGCACTCTCATTGGAACTGGATAGCCTAGCTTGCCGCCGTTTCCATCTTTTAGTCGCATTGCCTGATGTTCAACTACGCATTTCAAAATCTCGGTCGACAGCCCCATGCTGGACTTGAGGCCAGCGTAATAGACCATATAAGAAACCGCGTGGTGTGACCTTTGCGCTATAGATTCGATCTCCGATTGCGCCGGAGCGTTCCCCCTTTTGATTGCTACCGCAATTCCCCGAGCTGCCCTAGCAGTGTTGTTTATGATATGCCGCTCGTACTCAACCAGCGATTCATTCTGAAAATCGAGCCATGGTTCATCGGCAGGGAACCTTTCGATGATTGATTCGGCATCGTCAATGATCGCGGCTAACGCTCTTTGCTGCTGCTGGCGGATGGTCGCAATTCGCTGCCGCTTGTGGGTCCGAATCGCCCTTATGCTGTCCACATTAGATTGAACTTGTTGCACGCGTGACCCCAAATTGGCAATGTGGGCGAACTCCTTCCGGCTCGGATTGTCGGGGAGGCAAGCTCGGACAGCATTGGTCCAAACGTATGTCATGCCAGCCCATGAAAAGGACGAAAGGCTCTTTAAAGAAATAGCCCCGGCGACTGTTTCGTGTGCTTCCAGCGATGCGATCGGATTTGATTCGCTTGGCATATATCAACGCAGGAACAACAACCAAGAACTCCCACAATGGGGGTGATTCTTCTGTGCCGAGAGGTCTCTGTCAAGTCGATTCAGCGATTTTGCCGAAGTTCTCAGAACAAACCTCTGGGCCGGAAGGTAAATTCCATAACATACCAACCCGGATTATCTACACACAACGAGGATTGCGGTGGAGCAAACCGCACGGAATGTGCAGTCTCTGTTCATTGGCTTCGCGATGAGACTCTGGCTCTCGAGACGGGGCGAACAGTAAGACACTTCGCGGTGCCAAATGTCGAAGCATCATCACGAGTGTCCTCCACGGTATCGGGGCAAGCACGTCCGACCAATTCAGTCGGACTTCAGTTCTCTCTGAAGCGATTTCATGGCTGTCGGCGGGAGGAAGCTGCCTCGACGAGCAGATATAAAGGCTCGGACTTAGTTATCGCTCTCGACTCCGAATCGCCGCCCCAGACAGTCCCTTAGACCGCCTCACTCTCAACGCCGATCCCTGAAGCCCGCGCACCCACGATTACCAAAAATCGACCGTTCCACCCTGCGCATTCAATGGATCGCTACGCGAAGAGCGGTCAGGAAACGTCTTTCTCCATTTTTCAATTGACATTTTCATTTAGTTTACTAGATTTAGCATACTAAACGAACCAGCTTCCGGAGAACCCCAGATGGCACCAAGTCAACTCGGTCGAGTGCAGTTGTTGATTATGCAAGTCCTCTGGGACAAGGAACGAGCTACTGCTCGCGAGATCACGGAGGCGATCAATCAAGCCGAGCCGATCGCACACAGTACCGTTCAGACATTGCTGCGAGGGCTTGAGGATAAGAGGGCGATTCAACACCGGGCAGAGGGGCGCACGTTTGTTTTTTTTCCATTGGTCAAGGAGGACAAATTCAAGCAGAGCGCAACATCAGATCTGTTGCAGCGAGTATTTGCGGGCAATGCGGCCAGCCTAGTTTCGCATCTCTTGAAGAACGAGCAAGTTTCTCCTGAAGAGATGAGTGAGATACGAAAGCTGATCAACCGCCGCGGCAGGAAAGGGGAGGGCGACCAATGAACTGGAGTGACACTCAAGCCTGGCTCGCGGCGATAGCAAACAGCGTATTTGAACTCGGCGCCAACTGGTTCATTCAATCGACATTGCTCCTAGCATTAGGGCTGACCATCGGTTGGACTCTGCGGAGTTTTGGCGCTGCCATTCAGTCATTGGTCTACCGGACGACATTGCTTGCCGTACTTGCATCTCCATTGGTGACGTTGGGACTCGCGAAAAGCAGCCTTTCGTCTTGGGGTATCAAGATCACGAGTTGGCAGAGTGACAACATTCCGCTCGATCCACCGAGCAACAAGGCCGTTGGCGGTGCTGGGAATTTGGCTTCAACGGCCAGCGCCAGCCAATCGACACCGGTAACGACAAATCGTGGTTCTTGGGAAGAAGCTGAGCGAGAAGTGGACTCGCCAGGACGGCGAGTTGCGCATTCAGACTGGCGGAGCACACTGGAGTCCGGAGCCATGCGCGCGGCCGCCCAAACGAGCCCCCATTTGGATACGTCTAACAACCGGAGATCGCACTGGGCTCATCGGACAAAGTACGTGGCACCCGCCGTGAGCCTCATTTGGTTTACCACTTGGCTGGTATTGATAGGGCGTGTCATCTGGGGATGGTTGCAATTGCGCGGCTTACGTGGCAAAGCCCATTCGACAGACCAACGGACGCTTGAACTAGGCAGCGAGGTTGCGCGGCAGATGAACGTGTCGCCACCACGGATCTTACGCAGCCCATTTCTGTCGAGTCCTTGTCTGACGGGTGTTCGACGTCCGGCTATCCTGCTGCCTGATGACGAGAATGTTGGCTCACTGCGTGAAGTGCTAATTCATGAGATGGCACATCTCAGACGGAATGACTGCTCGTGGAAACTCTTGTGCCACCTTGCTACAGCAATCCTCTTCTACCAACCGCTGTTGTGGATGCTCGCGCGTCGACTGGAGGTCGTCGCTGAAGAAGTATGCGATGACATCGTGCTCGAATTCGGCGGAGATCGCGAGCAGTACGCAAATCGCCTCGTCGATATAGCGGAACTCAACTCGTTGCCGGTTTCTATGGCCAGTGTTGGGATTGTGTCACTTAGAAGCATCCTAAAGCGCCGAGTTGCTCGCGTGATGGACACCTCTCGCCACTTGTCCACGCGAACAGGCCGTGCTGTGTCCACAACCGTGCTTGTTGGAGGCGTACTGGGGGTAGCCATCTGCGGCCTAGTTGGAATAGCCCCCAGACAAATGGCGGTGCAAGCACAAGAGCCAGTCGACGATGCCCTAGATGAAGTTGGGCGCAGTGAAAGTGAAGAGGCCGCAGCTGCCACTCGTTCTATGACCACCGTTGTGTCAGGACGGGTATCGGATGCAGGCGGGACGCCCGTGCCGAACGCCCTAGTAGCCGCCTTTGGTTCGCCCAAAAATCCGGGCGAAGATGATGTTCGCGACAACTTTGCATTGGCCGAAGGTGAGACGGACGCACAAGGAAACTACCGTCTGGAGCTCACCGAGGTCAATTCCCGCACACACATCGGCGGCTTTTTGATCGCGCGGAAGCCGGGCAAGGCAATGGCTTGGAAACAGCTTAACTTCGACGATAGGTCTGCCGAACTGTCGCTCTCAATGGAGAATGAGGTCCCGATCCGTGGTCGTCTAGTCGATCTCGAAGGACAGCCGGCGGCTGGAGTCGAACTGCGAATAACATCGGTGTGCAAGAGTACACCCAACCGGCAACCGAGCGTATTCGCTCCGTTCGGCTTCGAGAAGGCGCCCACTGCCTGGCTTCCCAAGATCCAATCTGATCCAACCGGACGGTTTGTCGTGCACGGCGTCGCAAACGGGTTTGGAGTCAGGCTTCGTGTAGCTGAAGGTGACAGATTTGCAGTCCAAGGCCTATCGATCAATACGGGTGAACCCGAGGAGCGCCGGCACGAACAGAGCTACCATCAGCTTGTTCGCAACGTGAGTCAGGGTGAAGAGGCCTTACTGCCGATCGCGCCAGCCCAAATTCTGGAGGGTACTGTCACTTACGAGGATTCTGGTCTGCCAGTTCCATTTGCACAGGTGGAAGTTACCTGCCGGCAACATGAGTATGGGTCAGGCAGAGTGGTTGTAGGCAAGACTAATGAAAACGGCGAGTATCGCATATCGGCCATGCCAGGCTCCTATTTCGGCGTTATGGCCATACCGCCCAGCGGAGAACCTTATTTGGCACGAAAACCCTCTTTGGAAAATTCGATTGTGTGGCAGGACGGCGATGTTTCACGACGAGCCGACATCACGTTGCCGCGCGGGGTGCTAGTGCAGGGAACGATTGTCGAAGCAAAAAGCGGCAGACCTGTTGTAGGTGCTGTGATCCAATATGAACCCGAGCGGGCAAACAATCCCAATACCTCCGATGACGTTGCAACTGGCAGTAGAACTCGTCGATTCTCAGATGAATCCGGACGCGTGGAAATCAGTGTTCTGCCGGGCCCGGGAAGACTACTCGTTCATGCACCCGATGGAAAATTCGTGAGCACGGTCTTTGGTTCGCGAGAATTAGTGTTTGGCAAACCAGGTGGAATGCGGCAATTCGTGCATGGCTGGAAGCGCATCAACCCACCTAAAGACGCGGACGTTTTAGAGGTTACCGTCCAATTAGAACTTGGATCGAAAGCGCACGGCCGCCTGATCGATGAAAGTGGCGCTCCAATTGAGAAGGCTCGTGTCATCTCACGACTCAACATGGGCTCGTCCTTGACGCGCGATTGGGGGTACATCCCGAATTTGCTAGGAGGTCAATTCGAGTTTTCCAGCTTAAATGCTGGAGAAATCTACCCTGTACATTTCCTGGATCCGAAACGCCGCTTGGGAGCTACGGTTCCGCTGCAGGCGGGAACGGAACAGCAGACGGTAGTGCTCCGGACTTGCGGGGAAGCCCGGGCCAGGATTGTCGACGAAGAAGGCCGTCCGCGAACAGGCGTGCAAGTTGCAATGGAACTGGTAGTTACGCCAGGGCCGCATCGTGTAGAGCGCGCGGCCGCGCAACGGGGAGAACTCTATGGCATCTCGGCGTACATGCAGATGTTGGATTCAACGAACTACATTCCGCCACCAAAGTCAGACGAAAATGGTCTGATCACTTTTCCAGCTTTGATTCCAGGCGCGCCGTATCGGATTCTCACCTTCGAGAATCAGACAATTCCACAAGTCCAGGCAGAGTTCTCCGTCGAAGCCGGGCAATCCCTGGATTTAGGGGACCTCCAGATTCCAAAGGGCAGTCAGACCTACTCAATTCGATAGTCCTAAGACTGTACTCGTCGTGCCAAAATCGGAGCACAGGAGCGCATTATGCCTCAGCCACCAACCAGCCAGGCGCGCGATCGTTACTGGCAACCGTTCGAGGCGAGCGCATCCGATCCTTGGACCATCGAGCGCGTGGTTCACCTCCATCGTAGAGTTGGCTTTGCCGCAACGTGGTCCGAGATTCAGCGCGACCTGAAGGCTGGTTGCGATGCTTCCATAGCGCGTCTGTTGGCCGGGGAAATGCGTCCGCGTACGCACGGATTCGACGAGCTGGCATCGGCCATCGGTGATGTCGCTGCGGGTTCGGCTAGCACTGGTCGCCTCAAGGCCTGGTGGCTCTATCGGATGTTGCTTTCACCCGATCCCCTCCGCGAACGACTGTCGCTGATGTGGCACAGCCATTTTGCGACCAGCAATCTCAAAGTCAAAAACCTGGCGTTGATGCGCGGTCAGAACGAACTGCTACGTCAATTCGCTTTGTCGCCATATTCAAACCTGCTGAAGGCTGTGATCAAACATCCGGCGATTCTCCTATGGCTCGACGCAGATGCTAACCGAAAGGGGAATCCAAATGAGAATCTGGCGCGCGAGCTTATGGAACTCTTCACGGTGGGCATCGGCAACTATACCGAGTCGGACGTCAAGGAGGCTGCTCGAGCGTTGACCGGTCTATCCGTGGTCGATGGGAAATATGGATTTGATGTCGCGCATCATGACGGGGGTCCAAAGACTGTCTTGAGCGATGCCACCGTCAGCGATGTTGATTCATTGCTTGACTTACTGTTAGACCAAAAGGCCACCGCACACCGGCTTGCCTCGGTGCTGTGCGAGACGTTGATGGGAGAGTCCGCCTATGAAGCAGGGGCTGTTCGGCAATTAGCGGAAGGGCTAATGGCTCGCGACCTAGATATCGGTTGGGCAACAGAGACGGTTTTGAAATCAAGGGCTTTCTTTGCGGAGAAGAACCTGCATTGCAAAGTGTTGAATCCAATTCAGTTTATGATCGGCGCGTTACACGCACTTGAGCTTGATAGCCCCCCGCCCAGTACACTTGTGCTTGCTCGTTGGGCACGCCGCATGGGGCAGGATCTGTTTTACCCGCCCAACGTGGGAGGGTGGAAGGAAGATCGTGCCTGGCTTGGGTCCAGGACACTTGTTGCCCGGGCCAACTTTGCAACTGAACTGGCCCGCGGTCAGCTCTCACGCGATCCCCATCCGCCGAATTGCAATCAGCTACTGCAGCGGTATGAAATTGATTCGCATGATCCCTATGAGAGCACTCGGTGGCTAGCGACGCTTTTGTGGGGCCATGCACCAGTGGCAACGGTCGAATCTGTTGTCGAGCACGCGCGTGCCAGCGATAGATTATCGCCTCTCAACGCGATACTGGCTGAACTGCTGACTCGCCCGGAACACATACTCGCCTGAATGGGAGCTTCGGATGCACTCTCGACGACGATTCCTTAAGACTGGATCGATGGTCTCCTTGACATCTTCCGTGCCTGCGACGTTGGCGAGACTCGCGTCTGCCGCGCCAAAACAAAAAGATGAGCGGATATTGGTGGTCATCGAGCTTGGTGGCGGAAACGATGGAATTAACACGGTTGTTCCATTCGGTAACGACGGTTACGCGCGTTCCCGCATCAACTTGCGTCTCGCCGAAAAAGAACTCCATAAATTGAATAATGGCGTTGCTTTGCATCCCAACATGCGACCGGCGAAAGAGCTAATCGACGACGGGCGGTTGGCGATCATCCAGGGAGTCGGCTATCCGCAGGCAGACCGCTCGCATTTTCGCAGTATGAACATCTGGCACAGTGGCAACCCTGAAATCAAAGAGGAGGTGACGTACGGCTGGCTCGGAAGAGCACTTGATCAAAGAAAACAGAACGACCGTGATCGGGCAAACTCTAGCGGAGTTTTCGTGGGTGAGCAGCAGACTCCTCCCGCCATGCTGGGTCGGGAGTCCGTGGTGACAGCTTTAAGTCGCGCCGAGGATCTAGAGTTACTTTCCCAGCGAGTCGTTGATCTGCAGGCGGCCGGCGCGATCGCCTCCCAGAGCTCGCTAAATCAGTTTGTTGTTCAGCAGTTCTCAGACGCCTACGCATCGGCCGAGCGAGTTCAGAGTACGGCCAAACGTCGGTCGACAAACGTGGACTATCCTGCCACCAAGCTTGCCAGTAATCTCAAACTCGTGTCCCAATTGCTCCATAGCGGAACCGAAAGTCGCGTTTTCTACACCATTCAAGATGGTTACGACACACACTTCGCCCAGCTGTTGACACACTCGCGGCTTCTCGGTGAGTTTTCCGGGGCCGTCAAAGCGTTTCTTGACGATTTGAAACGCTCTGAATTAGCGCAACGAGTTGTCGTCCTGGCCTTCAGTGAATTCGGACGTCGAGTTAAAGAGAACGGAACTCAGGGAACCGACCATGGAACCTCTGGCCCAGTGTTTTTGGCCGGCGAGGCTGTCACGGCTGGCTTGCATGGACAAACGCCCGATCTCTGCGATCTGAGTGACGGAGATCTAAAGATCCACATCGATTTTCGTCGCATCTACGCCACGTTACTCGATGAGTGGCTTGGTTTAGACGCCACTCCGCTGCTCCTCCAATCCTTCGAACACCTCCCATTATTCGCGTAGTTGCATTGAGCTTCGCTTCTGACGCCACAGCATTCTCGACGGTGCCGGCGGAACATGCGTTTCGTTGCGGTTCTCTATACGGCCGTCGTCAGGCGATTGATCTATCCACGAAAAACGTCGTGGGCCAGAACATCTACTATCGCAGTCTCATCCTTCACGTGCAGGCCAAAGAGATCCGTCTTGCAGCGAGCGGCGACGGTAAACTGACCATTCCGGCAGGGGGCAACTCAGCTTGCCTGCTATGCCTCCGAATTTCATCGGCGGGAGCCGCATCGTTGTCGACCACCGCGAAGAACAACGCAGCGAAGAACAACGCAGCGAAGAACAACGCAGCGAAGAACAACACAGCGAAGAACAACACAGCGAAGAACAACACAGCGAAGAACAAACTGCCAGTCTGCTCTTCGCTGTCTGATTTCACCAGTTCGCAACGCGACGATCCAAGCCAAGCCCGTCTCCGTACGGGCACTAGCTAGTTAGTCGCTGAAATATCAGCGGCCCAATCAGCGGCCCACTGACGAGTCGTTGCGTTGTTGGAACCTAGTGCCGTGACAATCGCCTCCACCGCCTTGGGTTGCGATAGGGTTTTCAAGGCTTGCAGAGCAGATCGCCAAGCGTAAAATTCGGTTTCACCTTGGACTCGTTCGAATAGCGCCTCGGTGGCAGCAATCGTTTTGCGCTTGTGCAAGCTGTCGGCAGCGGCACGACGAACTTCAGCTTGCTCATCCTTGAGACGTTCCACAAGTGCCCGATCTAGACGCGACAATTCCGTTTCGGTCGACGTGTTCTCGATGTTCACTGCGAATTCAGCGGCCCAAATACGTCGCTTGGTATGCTTCGATTGCAAAGCGTCGATCAAGGGCGTCTCAGCAGCAGTCGCATCTATACTGTACACAGCGTAGAATGCAGCTCGCAAAGCATAGTATTCGTCCTCTTCGACTATTCTCCGGCTCAGATGAGAAATCGTCGCGGTGGCCTTCATCTTCTGCAGTGTTTCGGCGGTTGCCCTACGAACCTTCGCGGATTTATCCGTCAAGCGACCCACCAAAGCTGTCTCGATGGGTGATAGTTCAGGATTGGCTTGCACGCTGACCACGTGAACTTTCGGTTCAGGTGCTACTGGTTGAATCTTCTCGCGAATGGCAGCTTCCAACTCTGCCTTCGTGTTGGCCAACCCAAACTTACCATTGCCCGCCTTGGCTAGCTCTTCAAGCTGACGGCGCTCATGCGGCTTAACTCCAAATCCAATGACGTGAACCGTGACATTGATTCCCATACCACGCATCTGCCGAGCAACGGCGATGGGGTCGCCACCACACGTTTCGTTTCCATCCGTGACCACAATCACGATTTTCGGAGTCTCCTTATCGCGAAACATCAACTCAGTTGTGGCGCGCTTCAGAGAGTTGGCCAGCGGTGTGCTGCCGCGAGGCTGCAAACGTTGAATGACCGCATCGTAACTGCCGCCTGAAAACTCGGCGATTGGCATCACCAACTCAACATCTTGGCAACTGCCAGGTGTTTTCGGGTCCGTGCGATGCCCGAAGACTAGCATGCCGACCTGATGCGCGGACAGGTCGGCCCGCAATTCGCCCAAGGCGCTTTTCGCCGCCGCCATTTTGATTTGCCCATCTTCAGTCCTGTCTTGCATACTGCCTGAAGAATCGACCACCATTAGAAAGTCGGCTGCAGATGCCACTTGTCCGATTCCGGCAAACGCGACTAAAAACAGTCCTAAAAGAGTTTGGTTCCAGTGAATTCTCATCGATGGGTTCCCCAGCTAAATTTCATAAGTTTTTCCACACGAAGCTGGGATTGCCGAAAATCTCCGTACCCGGACAAGCGATTCTGAATTCTGAAACAAATAAGTCGTATACAGCTGATCTCGCACCTTGGGAGCTCTTGCAACCTAGCACGCGAGATAGCTTAGGAGCAGTAAACGCTCGAACGCCACATCGTGGCGTTCATACCTATCCGCAACGGGCCGATACCACAATGAAGATGGCATTTTTTCAGCAAGATACCGGAGCGGTTAGTTAGCACGGTTTGCTTTGCGCAGCTGATGCAATTTGCTGTGGATTCCCCTCCAATCAGGCCTGATTTTCGCGACAGCTTCTAAATGGGAGATGGCTTGCGGGAGTTTGCCAGCTTGTTCATGCAATTCGGCGAGACTAAGGTGTGCCTCAAGCAGTGATGGATTCGCGCGAAGAGCTGCTTCGTAATAGGTGACGGCTGCTTGCGGGCTTTGCTCGACGATCAGATCAGCTAGCGCCAAATGGTAGTCCCCAGAATCCGGAGCGAGCTGGCAGGCCTTGCGCAGGTGCCAGATGGCCTGGTCCCTGTCGTCCGCACTAACGAACATCGCTAGGTTGGCGTGCACGTTAGGATTTTCGGGTGCAAGGGCCAACGCTGTCTGACAGTGTCTGATCGCTTCGGCCTTTCGGCCTAAACCTTGTTCCGCGCACGCCAAATTGATCAACGCGTCAACCGACTCCGGTTCAGCGGACAGGATGATCTGGCAATTCCGTCTAGCCTCGTCATAGCGTTCGCAAGCTAACAGAGTTGCCGTCAAGCTGATTCGCAGTTCGTGACTACTCGGAGCCATCTCCAAGGCGCGTTGATAACACTTGATGGCTTCCAGGATCATGCCCGTTCTGAAGTATAGTGACCCCAGATTGGCCAGAGCCGCGGTGTTCTTAGGCTGAATTCTCAAAGCTACAGTGAGTCGCTGCCGGGCCGCCTGAAATTCCCCCAAATCCATTAATAGTCCAGCATAGTGGACATTGGCCCGTACATGGGTTGGCTCAATTGCGAGTGCTCTCTCGAAATACTTCCGCGCCTCTTGGTGTTGCTTTGTATCGGCATGTAAATTCCCCAGGAATGTCAGGACCTTGACGTTTTGGGGATAGTAGATCAGCGTGTCTGTCCATATCGATACCTCTGATTGGTAGGTGGAATTTCTGTGAAATGTTGCGTTACCTAGGGCGATCACTGCAACGCTCGCAACCATGTAAGCCAACTTGGTATTGATGAGCGTCAAGGTGAAAACGAACGCGGTGATCACTGCTGCGAGCGGCAGGTACATGCGGTGCTCGAATGCCAAATCTTGGATCGGTACCATACTGGAAGAAGGCGCCAAAATCAGAAAAAAGCAGCCGCCCAGAAAACTCCATCGACGAAATTTGGCTATGCAGCCCAAGGTGGCTAGCAACAGTACGGTGAGAAACGTCGCCTGAGGCCATACGTCGATCAGCCCATGAGCCGTTGGCCAATCATGATAGAAACATAGTCTGTCAGGCCACACGGACAATTGCAGGTAGTGGGTGACGACGGCAGTTTGACTCAACAGATAGGTCCAAGGGGTCAAGCCCTCAACCTGGATCAGTGCACCGCTAGTATAGTCCCTGGTGTCATGCAACATGGCCCACGCCAGCACCAACCAAGTACCGCTAAGGAGCCCATAAAACCACTTTCGTTTCGCAATGAGTTCACTCCACGTCGTGGCGATGAATACGCGGTCATACCACATCAGAATTACTGGTGCAGTAACCATGACTTCCTTGCAGCCCATCCCGAAGGCGCAAGCGGCCCATGAAAACAGGTACCATACGGTGGGTAATCGGGATCCTTGGGCTCGAACAAAGAAGTACAGCGTTGCCAAGTATGCTAATCCCATCAAGGATTCCAGGCGCTGAACAATGTAGGTAACTGCCTGCGTCTGCAGGGGATGTACGACCCAAATCAGGGCAATAGCAGTGGCTGTGAGCTCGGCATGTGGACTTGGATACTCAGCAGTCTGTTGCAAGGTGCGGCGCACAATGCCCAGCAAACACAGGCCTGCCAATAGATGAATGACCAAATTGAGCACGTGATAACCCCGCACATCCAAGCCGTGGAGCGCATAGTTGATGGCAAAGGTGTAGCTGGCGAATGGGCGATTTGAATGAGCCATAGCCACCGATGGCGGCCAAACGGTACGAATTGCTGGTTCATCAACAATCCTGGCAGAATCATCGAGCAAGAACGGCACGTTTAGCGTGTTGGAATAGACGGCGATACCGGCACAAAGCAGGGCGCAAGGCGGTATGACCTTTAAGGCAAGTTGCTGATTCAGAAACTGGGTGAACATAGGGCTCAATGCCGGAATGAAGGTGGTTGAGTTTCTGCTCGCCGTCGCTCGTCACAGCAACTTAGTGGCTTTTGTGATTAGGAATAAAGGCAGACAAGGGAGCAGTTTTTGAGGCGGCTCGAGCATAAATTTCCGTTCCATCACAGCCAAGATTTCATAGATGTCGCGACAGTGATAAGCACCAGAGAATCCAACCATTTTCCTTCCTAGTCGATACATCCAGTTCTCGGTCGGTCCGGATACGATTAGCAAACCGCCGGGTGCTAACATGGAATGAAGTTGCGACAACACGCGGGTGAGCAACTCGATGTGCTCGAGCACATCCAAAGCCAATATCAAATCCACTGAGTTTTCTTCAGGTGTGGATTCTTCAATGCTGGACGCAATTTGAATGTTTGGTAGTTGAGTATTGGACGCGTCACACCAACGCGCGATGAACGCACGTGACAACGCAGGCCGATGATCCACTCCGACGACACTTCCGTAGCGTTCGCTCAACAAGGGCAAGGCAAATCCAAACCCGCAGCCATAGTCCAGACAGCGGTTGCCTCCTGAATTAGGAACCAGTTGCAACCCAAGTTTGAGTCGATGCCAAAATAGACGGCGTGACAACCACAGTCCGTCAAAGTACGCTGGGCCAGCTTGTTCATCAAGATTGTCAAACAGTCCTGATCGATAGACACTTCGCCCAACTTTCGCGGTACGCCGCCAGTACGATCTACTTGCTTTCATAGGGTCTTTCGACCCTGTCCGCAGTAACTCCGCAGCGCGAGTGTCAATGCAGTTTCTGTAGCAACGAAGCTGACGAAGGATGCAGGAAGGTCGTGGCTCATTGAGGAGAGTACGGCTTGTGACTAGATTTCAAGATGTGCGTTAGCTGCTGGAGAGGACGCGTAGGAATGTTGTGAACATCAAAAGCCAAGAATTCGAGCAGCGCTTGCCATCCCAAAATGATTGGAAGTGCGGCGAGCATAACTGTGCCTGGCGATGCCCGAACGTCCAATTCGTAACCACGAATCCAGTGCATCAAACCATAGGTAACACCGAAAAAAATCAACGTGCATCCCACCACTAGCTTTAGCGACGCCAGATTAAAGTCGCGCAGAAAGTAACAATAGAACACGCGTTTCATGAAATTGCGTGCGTGGTGTATGGGAAACAACAGCAGCGTTTTCCAGACGTTCAGTTGGCTCTGCTCGTCGCCATACCGGGCCCGCATGGGGACATCCTGAACCACCGCTCGGAGCGTGTAGAGCCGAAACAGAAGGTCGGATTCGAAGAAGTACCCCGAACTCACCTTCTGCCATGGCACGAGCCGACCGACATCGGCGTGAAGCGCGGTAAATCCATTGGTAGGATCAAACAACTGCCAGTAGCCCGAAGACCACTTCGACAATAGTGACAATCCAACGTTGCCGAAGATCCTGATCCACGGCATAGAGCGAGTGTCGGCCAGATTAAAAAAACGGTTTCCTTTGACGTAGTCGGCTTCACCGTTGATGAGCGGCCTGATTAGTTCGCCGATCTCACCGGGCTTCATCTGCCCATCCCCGTCGATTTTGACGACCACATCGACGGAATCTCGGAGCGCCTGACGGTAGCCGGAAACATAAGCCCCACCGACCCCTTGATTTCTTGCGTGTTGGATCACCCGAACCCGCGGATCCAGTGTGGCGAGATGATGTGCAACTGCCTCGCTCCCGGCAGGGCAGGCATCGACAACACAGTAAATATGGGAAACTTCCAGCCCGATTTGCCGTACGACGCAGGCCAGTTGTTCTGCTACCTGATAGCAGGGAATAACCACCCCCACCACCAGCGTGCGTCTGGACAAGGGAGTGTCCGAAAGACCTAAATGCGTCTCGACGGTCACCGATGCTGAATCCAATTTGACATGCCTTTCCTGCACGCTCCGCTCGGCCTTTTTAAGAGAGAATCGAGCGTGAGCGAAAACCTGCTCTCCCCTCCTTAACAACATGGGTGCCTACACCATTCGTTTCGCCCTCCCGAGCGACAGTGAATTACAGCTCGGTGGCTTGTGTAGACACCAATGCCTTGAAAAGGAGGGTAGCGTGGAGAATATCTAGATCAGCCACGACGGATGACGCCGCGCAACCTTCAAGAGCTAAGGTGCGCTGCCGGAAAAAGTGCATCCAGCTTTTTGAGAGATTTCGAGATATTTTGGCGGGCCCCTAAGGTTGATCAGAGGCCTAAAACGGCGACAACTTGGACGAACGCAGGCTGCTCAGGATTCGATCGGTTCCATATTCCTGTAGCGTCGTTGCCGCCCGTTTGCGGTTGTAAAATGCTGAATGAAGGTCGCTGCAAGTCCGAACGAACGCACTAACGAAAATCTCCAGACAATACCCAGCCAGCCCAGACGTTGGTTGGTTGTTTTCTTCCGCCCGTCAACTCACCGTTGCGGAGTGCTAGCTGAGCCTGGCGGAGCGCGGCTTTTTTACTCATGCTCCGATCAAACAGGTTTTGGTAGTAGCGTCTCATGAACGCTCGGGTCAACTGATCATTGACATTCCATTGGCAAGCGAGCACTGCGCGAGCGCCGGCTGTATGGAATGCACGCTGTAAACCTAAAATACCTTCTTGTTTTACCGTGCCGACCGCAGAGGTGCAGGCTGACAGCACCACCAACTCGGTATTGGGCAGCGAAAGATTGGCGACTTCATTGCCGCTGAGAACACCATCTTGCGAGGTCGAGGATGCGGGTTCTGTCGGCCATTGATTAGCCCCTGCCAAAAGCAGTCCAATCCGCTCAAATTCCTCAAAGTAGAGATCTCCTGGGGAACTCGCCTGCTGGCGACGCTGAAACTCGGCGCGTGATTGGCTCTCCATGACTTGAACTTCAGGCGGAGGAGGCGGGTTATAGTAGCCGTGCGTAGCGAGATGTATGTAGCGCTGGTGAAGCAGTTGTGACGTCACGTTCATCTCCGTGGCGGCCCGGCCGGACAGCAGAGTCACTTCATCCGAATCATAGGCGCCGGCAACCGCCCTGGCTTCTGACCAACTTCCCGGCAAACTTCCCCACTGTTGATGAGGTTCACTAGAACCGACCACCATGCTGTCAAATTCCACAGAAGCTGCGCGATGTCCGGCGCTGTCAGTCGTCGTAGTCTTGAAGGGACCGTAGTCAATTCCACCCATCACCATCATTCCATTGACCTTCGCGTCTCGCTGCCGAAACAGATGCAATAACTCTTGGCCGGAATTTGCGTACGACACATCCAGTAAGTCAATGAGGTAGCCGTCTCGTTCGTCAGTGGGCAGGGAACACCATGGGAGTTTGGATAGCGATCCACGTGGGATCACTACAATGGACTCCAGGTCTTCCACGTGTGACTTTAGCGGCTCCCAAACCAGTTTCCGCAGCATGCGAGCCGACTCGTGTCCATGGCTGGCCTGTCCTTGTTCGCAGAGATGCGACCATGTTTCAGATGCATCGTTGAGAATGTCCGCACGCCCAAGTTCAGTCCATGCGATGTCTAACGTAGAGTCATCGCATTTGATGACAAAAGCACCATAGCGTGGAAGGGAAGGTCTAAAGTGCCCCTGTAGCGAGCGTGGGCCACACAACTCGTAAAGCTC
Organism: Pirellulaceae bacterium; assembly: GCA_028289675.1. Taxonomy (GTDB): domain Bacteria; phylum Planctomycetota; class Planctomycetia; order Pirellulales; family Pirellulaceae; genus Aureliella. The sequence goes on along the minus strand of JANQOL010000085.1, from coordinate 7,368 downwards.
TACGACTCCACAGCGTGGGTTAATGCACCCAGCAATTTCGTCAATAGTTGCGTGACTCAGCGCGATTGCCTCTCTATAAGCAGGGCTCGCGTCGCAGAGGTCTTGCATGATTTCCTTGGCGGCAGCAGCCCGATGAACTGGAGTAGTGCCGGTATCCCGAGGAAACAGAGTAAAGCGCCGATGTTCTTTGCCTCGTACACCATATACCATGTCTTTTCTGATGTCTTGGTTGAGGTGGACCAACCTGTGATAGTCCTGTTGTAATGGAGCAGGCAGCACCTTTTGAGCCGAGTGAATCGTTGCCGATTCCACAAGCCACCGCGAGCGCCAGATGGCTTCATAAGCCTGTCGAACATTCGGGACCGATTGCAAATCCAACGTGGAAACCCAATTCCGCAAGGCCAAATCTAGGTGACTAGACATGAAGGATAGATCGTGCGTACCGATGCCAGCTTGCTGCGCTTCGCAGCTTAACTCCCAGATTTGTCGATACATACGGCAGGCCTCTTGCGGTCTGCCTGTTGCTGAAAATATCTGGGCCAATTCAGTGCGAATGGCACATGACCAAAGGTGAGCTGGACCATAAAACTCATCGCTGTCAGACAGCGTTTCCCATAACAACTTCTCCGCCTTCGGTATGTCGCCCTGGTTGACGAGTTGCCCAGCTTCCAGCTTCCGAGTAAATAGAGAGACTTGCCGCTTTTGGTATTCGTAGGCTTTCCTCGCTTGCTGCTGATCGACCATTGGTCCCCCAAAGTGTATGGTCGGCCGGTGTTTGGCTAGAACGTATTTCGCCCCTGTTGGTGCGAGCCGAGCATTCCAAACCATGACCGCTTCGTTGTAGCGACGGTGCAGTTCCGGTTCGCAGTAAGCAAACGTTCGTTTCAGGTCGCTGCCACCAGTTTCCAGCTGGCCATGCTCACATCGCCACGCGCCGCGCCAGAAGAGAACTTTCGATATTAGATACCGGCGATAGGTCAGTGGAATCTCGTTCTCAAGTGCAAGGCAGGCATCAATCAGCCGGTAAGCCCGTTCAGAGTCCGAGGGTACCAATGCAACAAACTGGTAAAAATTTTGGTCTATTTCTCTCACAGCAGACAACAAGTCCGGGTCCGATAGTACCTGACTCAGCTGGAGTTCCAGAGTCAGTTCTGTGCGCCCGGAATCGTCTATGACCGATTGATCAAACCGGCCAAGTACCTGCTTACGCAGTTCCACTGCTTTGTCACGTCGTCCCGCCACATCAAACGTGTCGGCCACGAAGCGCTCGATCTCTCGGCGCATCTGATTGCTTTCCGACAGTGAGCTGGCATGCTCTAACAGAGACTCCGCCCCGTCGGCCGCCGCGGACCAGTCACCTGCCGCCCGCAGCTCTTGCGTCTTCAGTATGGTGTCTCCGGTCGTCGCCTCGTCATACATCTGTCGGTGATTGTAAATTTGGCCTAACCGAATTCGTGAAGAAAAAGACACCCTGGGCAAGGAGTTCGCGGCCCGCTTCAACGGTGGGTATTGAGCCCTCACAACACTAGGGGACGTGGGCTCAACCCGAAATGGTATGAACTGTTCGGCAAGCATCCGGCCGCCGGAGCCGGCTACATCTTCTATCAAGGTAACTTCCGCACCTCTGGATGCAGTATTGAATCGCTTATCCAGCTCGGCCTTGAGGCGTGCCTGTTCTTCAGCCGAGTCTGTGGCCACAAAGTTCCCTTGAGCGTCCCCACGCAACACTGGCAAGTGGCCATCGGAGACTACAACGCGAAAGAACTCCGTTTCGGTGGACTCGGTAAGCCGTAGACGAGCTTGCCGGGGATCCGGCACCAGCACGGTTTCGCCAGCAGCAAGTTTGCGTTCCGGTTGGACCGCATTGGGAAACAACTGCCGACAGACTTTGCCATCCTGTGACCACACTCGCAAAAAACCAGCTTGTTGTACGGTGACTTCAAGATGCACCGTCGCGTCGGTTTGAAATTCAAAGATCCCCTGTTCATTTTGATCACCGCCAGATACGTTGACTGTTAATATCTCCTTTGCGGAACGACTTACATCGGACCGTATCTGAGCACGAAGCAACCAGCCAATCACGCATACTACCGCCAGTGCTCCGACACATAGAGGCACCCACCTTCTCTGAGGCTTGTCTAGAGCGTGTCGCAATTCCTCCGCCGACTGGAACCGCAGCCTTGGGTCGGCTTGCAAACACTTCATGCAGACCTTGGCTAGCGTTTTGTCGGCGTTTGGGTTTAATGCTCGGATGTCATCAAATCTTGCCGATTGAGCCAGTTGACGAGTTTCTTCTTTAGAGGCTGCACGATACAGCGGATAACCTGTGAGCAGATGGTACATCACCGATCCTAGCCCAAAAATGTCCGTTCTTTCGTCTAGTACCTCTTGTTGAAGGGCTTGCTCTGGCGACATGTACGCCACAGTTCCTGAGCCGAGTCCAGCACCCTCGTCATCGGTAGAAATAGCCAGACCAAAGTCGATCAACTTTGGTTCTCCGTTTTCGTTGATGATGATATTACCCGGCTTAATATCTCGGTGAATCAACCCAGCCGCATGAACACACGCCAGCCCCTGCGCCAGCTGCCTCATGATTCTGCGAATCTCCTGCGTGTCCACTGGATTCAGGCGCAGACGCATATCCAGCGGTGTACCTTCGACATGTTCCAACACTAAGTAGGGAGGCGATTGTATTTCCAAATCCTGAGCAAGCGGTTCATCTGAGCTGGAGTGTTTTGAAGGACAGTTCTCTGGATGCGCGTTAAAACTCTCCACTCCCAAACACTTCACGACAATCGGGCTGTTCACGCGACTCAATAAACGTCCTTCGCGCAACACCGCTTGTGCTTTTTCGTTGCAGCCGTGTTGGGGGTAGATTTTTAGTACCACTCGCCGCTGCAGCTCGTTATCCCAGGCCAAGAACGTCTCGGATTGACCACCGCGCCCCAGCAACTCTTCGATTTTAAAGTTACCAAGCCACGGAGTTGCCTGTTTTTCAGCGTCGATTGCACCAGCCGCCCAATGTAGATCGTCGACAATTTCCTTGAGGCTGCTGCTCTGGTCTTCTGGCAATCGAGGGGTAGGGGTTCCGTTGCCGTTTTCCAACTGATCCGCGTATTCCGCCAACTGGTCGGAAATTGTCCTGTCATTCTCAGATTCGTTGGAGTGTATCACTGGCTTTGTCCTGCGAGACATGATGTCCTGGAGAAAAGATTTGCACTCTCTTGCATTGGAGTCGAGGCTAGCCGAGAGGTAGCTTGCCGTGACTTTCTGGGGCGGTGCCAGTGCCTTCGGAATCCACCAATTGCCTAAGGCGACGAATTCCGCGCGACCACAGCATTCGTGCTACGCCTTCACTACGCTTCACCCTAATCGCGATCTCGCGAAATGACTGTTGCGCGAAAACTCGTCGAATAATGACCTCTTTCATCGGCTGCTCGAGTCGTTCTAAGCTCTGCAATACTAAGGCTCGACGCTCTGAGACAATCAGTTCATCAATCGCTCGATTCTCCGCTCCTAAGTCTTGGATTGCACCAGCATCTTGGGCTGCATCAGGCCGGTGATCCTCCGAGCATACGGACCGCTTTACAGCGAGATGATGCCGCCGGGTTCGTTTGGCTTCATTGAGCATGATTTGCTTTACCCACGCCGCCCACTCGTGACGTGTCTGCCCTTTGAATCGTTTCATATACTGGTGAATACCAACGAGCGCTTCCTGAACGACGTCGGAAGAATCCGCGCGACGGGCGAGGTGAGACTTCAAGAGGCTGCGAGCGTGGTTCCGCAGGTAGGGTCGCCAACGGGCTAGCATTTCATTGAAGCTCTCGTCGTCCCCGTCCCGAATTCGCTCAAGACGACTCTCAAATGATTCCGGAGAATCAATCGATGTGAGTGTGATAGCTGAGCTCCAGATGATGGGGTTCCAGCACATAAGAAATCAGTTCACTGGAACAGGCCGAGAAATGAGATAGGTTGCCGGCTCACGTTTCATTAAACTTCATTCCCGACGGTGATTCAACTAGAATTGTGCCGCGTATCGCTGCCGAAACCCAGGCGATAGCGCAAGCCGCCCAGAAGTTCGTCGCTGGCCGCAAGGGCATCGGAGATAGCTTGGAGTATCACGACATTTCGATCGAGCCTTCGAGCCTTGCCTTCAACGATAGAGCGCGACGCCGCTCCTTCGTTTTCAAAGACCGCTTGTACTTGTGGCCACCGAAACGAAAAAGAATGTAGTAGGTACCTGAAGATATTTGTTGCAGAGATGCCATCGGGAGCCTCGTTGGATTGAGCTTTGAAGTTAGCTGGAAAGTTACGATGCAACGACCGAAGAGAAACCAACGGATATCCAACGATGTCACCAAAATGCCACCACCCGTGGTGGTGACACGAAAAAAGGACTCACGACCGTATGCCGTAAGTCCTTTGCTCATAAGAGAGTAGGGCTGACAGGAATCGAACCTGCACTCCTCTCGGAACTAGAACCTAAATCTAGCGCGTCTGCCAGTTCCGCCACAGCCCCAGGTGGATTTTTTATAGCAGCAGGGTGGCGTTTGTACAATCCAACTTGCTTCTCACGCCCGGCTGCCAGAATGCAAATTAGCTGCGGAGCTGCTGCAGAATGAGGTCGACGTTGGTCTTGGCGTCACCGAACAACATCTGGGTGTTGTCTTTGTAAAACAAGGGATTGTCCACACCAGCATAGCCGGTGGCCATGCCGCGCTTCATGACGACGACAGTTCCTGCCTTCCAAACCTCGATGACGGGCATGCCGGCAATGGGACTGCACGGGTCTTCCATGGCGGCTGGATTGACAATGTCATTGGCACCAATCACTAAGATGGCATCCGTGTCCGGCATGTCGTCATTGATTTCATCCATTTCCAGCACGACATCGTACGGAATACTCGCTTCGGCCAATAACACATTCATGTGCCCGGGCAAACGGCCGGCTACGGGGTGAATTGCAAACCGCACTTGCTTGCCAAGGCCGCTGAGCGTTTTAACGACCTCGGCCAACGAGTGCTGAGCCTGCGCGACGGCCATGCCGTAACCGGGCACGATGACAATCTGCTTTGCATCGCGCAGCAACTGCACGGTGTCCTCGACGCTAAACTCAGTCACCGTGCCTTCGACAGTTTGTGAACTGGTTCCGCCACTAGTTCCGAAGCCGCCCAAAATCACGCTCAAGAAGCTGCGGTTCATGGCGGCGCACATGATGTAGGACAGAATGGCTCCGGAGCTGCCGACCAAAGCACCAGTAACAATCAGCAAGTGATTCTTGAGCATAAAACCGGCGGCGGCGGCGGCCCAGCCGGAGTAGGAATTCAGCATGGATACAACGACCGGCATATCGGCGCCTCCGATGGCGATCACGATATGCACACCGATAACGCACGCAATCAGCGTCATCAACAGCAACGGCAGCATGCCGCCGGGATAGTGACCGGATTGGCAAAACCACACGCCAAGCAACCCGCAACCGACCAACATGGACAAGTTGATCCAGTGACGACCGGGTAGGGTCACTGGGGTGCCGCTGACGGATCCTCGAAGCTTCAAGAACGCCAAGATGGATCCCGTAAACGTCACCGCTCCGATGAATACTCCGATGAAAATTTCAATCGCGTGTACGAGCTCTTTGCCAGCCTCAACATGAACGCCTGGTTCGATGTGGCTGGATATGCCCACCAAGACCGCCGCCAATCCAACAAACGAATGCAGCATGGCGACCAACTCGGGCATGCCGGTCATCGGAACTCGAGCGGCCAAGATGGCGCCAATGATAACGGCGGGCACGATGGCCAAAATCATGGGCGCGAAACCAGCTTGCATGTAGCCATACACGGTGGCCAGGATCGCCAAGATCATGCCCGCAATGCCATACAAGTTGCCGCGACGCGCGGATTCCTGGTTGGCCAAGCCGCCCAAGCTGAAAATAAACAGCACGGCGGCCGCCACGTAGGCGATCGTGGCCAGGGATTGATGCAGGGCCAAGTTTCCACCGGACTCAGGCGAAACTAGTTGCGCGGCTGGACTCTCAGCGAGAATAAACATGGTGTGGCTTGGGCTACTTTCGAAACATTTTCAGCATACGTTGAGTCACCAGAAAGCCGCCGGCGATATTGATCGTGGCCACGAAAATGGCCACCGCCCCCAGCAGCGCGGCCAATTGGTTGCCCGTGCCGCCCTGGATCATGCCGCCCACGATGATGATGCCACTAATCGCGTTAGTAACGCTCATCAAAGGAGTGTGGAGCGCGGCGGTGACATTCCAGATCACTTGCCAGCCGATGATGCAGGCCAGGATGAACACAGTAAAGTCCGTCAGTAGCCCGGCGTCCTGTGAGAACCCGACGGCAATCAGGGCGGCTGCCGCCAGTACCAGAGCGACCCAGCTAGTCAGGTTGGATCGCCCGCTTGCGGCTGCCGCAGACGGAGCAGGGGAGGGCGGCGCATCCTTGGCCGGACTGGAGTCTGACTGAGGGCTGGCAGCCGACACGGACACCGGAGGTGGTGGCCATGTCACCATACCTTCGTGGACAACGGTCATGCCGCGAATGACGTCGTCTTCCATGTTGATCCGAAAGTCGTCAGCACCGCCCAGTTCATCGAGCGCATGCCAGAGGTTCGTACCGTACAGCTGGCTAGAGGTGCTGGCCAATCGACTCGGCAAATCACTGTAGCCAATGATATGCACACCCTGGTGTTCGACGATTGTGTCACGTTGCGAGACAGCACAGTTACCGCCTTGTTCGGTAGCCAGGTCGACTACCACTGAGCCCGGCCGCATGCTCTCCACCATTTCGCGAGTGATCAGCACGGGCGCCGTTTTTCCTGGAATCAGCGCGGTGGTAATGATGATGTCGACTTCCCGCGCTTGAGCGGCAAACAGAGCCATTTCGGCATCAATGAACTCTTGGCTCATGATCTGGGCATAGCCGCCGGACGTGCCCCCGTCTTGGTCACCGTCGAACTCGAGCATCAGGAATTCGGCCCCCATGCTGGAGACCTGCTCGGCAACTTCGGGGCGTACATCGAACGCGCGTACGATGGCCCCTAAACCTCGTGCGGTACCGATGGCTGCCAGTCCCGCGACGCCGGCACCGATCACTAACACTTTCGCCGGAGCAACTTTGCCGGCCGCTGTGATCTGCCCGGTAAAGAAACGTCCAAAGGCACTGGCCGCTTCCACGACCGCCCGGTAGCCAGCTATGTTGGCCATGGAGCTGAGGGCGTCCATCTTCTGGGCTCGGCTGATACGCGGCACCGCTTCCATGGCTAAAGCGGTCGCACCACGGTCGGCAATCGCCTGCAACAGCTCCGGGTTTTGCGCAGGCGCCAGAAAACCGATGCAGGTCTTGCCCGGTT
>JANQOL010000078.1 GCA_028289675.1 Pirellulaceae bacterium | reverse complement strand
TGGCAATCCATAAACTTGCGCCCAACCTGCGTTTGCGTATGGAGGGTATTCTGTCGGCCACCACCCGCCGCCACGCCACGCCGATCAGCCTGGTAGGCGTGGTCCTGCTGCTCTTCGCCCTGTTGGGCGTCGGGCGTCTTGGCACGTCCACAGAATTCCAAGACATGTTCCCTCAGGACAGCCCCAGCGTCAAAGGACTGCACTGGGTGGGTGAGCATCTGGGACCGCTCGATTCTCTCGAATTCTTGATTCGTATTCCTCGGGCCAACGGCGACAACGCGGGACTGCTGTCACAAGCTCGGCTGGTTGCAGGCGTCCATCGCCATCTGGAATCGCACCCGCGAGTGCATTCCGCTATGTCCGCGACAACGTTCTTACCACCTCTGCCAACCGGCCGCGGGATGCGATCTACCATCCAACGTGCGGTACTAAAACGTAAGCTGGCCGACGGTCTGGCGCAGGAGCAGTCTTGGTTTTCGACAACAGACCAGGATTCGGTGTGGCGCATTTCCGCGCGCATCAGTGATTTGCGCGGTGACAATTATCTAGAACTGCGCGGTGCGTTAGAAGCGTACGCCAGCGCGCATCTGACCGAGCTGTCCACCTCAGACACTCCGAGCACTGCCGAGTTAGAGATCACGGGTCTCAAGACAGTGATCGAGAAGGCCCATGCCTCTCTGCTGGCGGATCTAGGCAGCAGCTTTCTAGCGGCCTTCCTGATGATCACCCCCGTCATGATGCTGATTGTGCGTGGCGTGGTCAGCGGGCTGATCCTGATGATCCCGAATATACTGCCAGTCGCCTTCGTATTTGGCTGTATGGGCTGGCTAGGAGTCAGGCTGGACGTGGCCAGCATTCTGACCGCCAGCGTTGCTTTGGGGATCGCTGTGGATGACACGTTGCACTTTGTCAGCTGGTATCTGCGCAGCCGCCAGACTGGTGATCCGCCACATCTGGCGGTACGAGCAGCGATTTCCGCTTGTGCTCGACCCATGTTTCACACGACCGTGATCTGCACCGGAGCCATGTTGCCGTTTTTCTTCAGTTCGTTCTTACCCACCAGTAAGTTTGCGTTGCTGATGATCCTGATTTTGAGCGGCGCCATCGTTGGAGATTTGATCTTGCTGCCTGCCATTTTGCAGACTCCCATCGGAAGGTGGGTCGGCCGAACCGCCTCAAAACGAATGTCGGAAAACTAGAGCCAGTCGCTCGGACGCATCCCATCAAAGATAATGGTTACTCGAACTACTAACGAGAATGCTCTTGAAGGTAACGCACCGGTAGCGATCGAGGTCTGGGTGGACGTTGGCGGGACGTTCACCGACTGCTTCGTGCGCCGCGAAGATGGTCAACTGGACAGTATCAAACTGCTGAGCTCTGGACGCGTTCCATTAGGTGCGTTCTCAGAGGACCAAACGGGCTCAACTCACAACGGACTGGCCATCCGCGGCGATTCACTCACCGCTTCCGTGTTGGACACGGACCCCGACGAATTCTGGACGGGCGCCGACTTGGTGGTACAAGACGGATCCGGCCATGAACTGCGGCGCGTTCCGGTCGTCGGCTTCGGAAATGCCACCCTGACAACTGATCGGGACCTGGCAGCTCTGGTCGCCCAACATCCCACAGTTCGGTTGGAGCTGGACGCCCGTGTGGAATCTCCGGTACTGGCCACCCATCGGTTGCTCCAAGTTCCGTTAGCCGGCGTTCTACCGCCACTGCACGTCCGATTGGGGACCACCAAGGGCACGAACACTTTGTTGACCCGTAGCGGTGCCACTACCGCGCTAGCCATCACCGCCCCTCTGGGAGATTTGTTGCGAATTGGTAATCAATCGCGGATCGATCTATTTGATCTATCCGCCCGCAAGCCAAAGCCACTAACGGACTTGGTCATCGGTATCGAAGAACGACTGGCCGGCGATGGCAGCGTACTGCTAGCCCTAAACGAGGAGCAAGCGCGAGACGAGTTGTCGCGGGCTTGGGCTACCGGAGCCCGGTCACTGGCCATATGTTTGCTGCACGGCTACCTCAACCCCATTCACGAACGCCAACTCGTTGAAATCGCGAAGACTGTTGGATTTCAGCATGTCAGTTGTTCTCATCAGCTGGCACCCTTGATCGAGATCGTCGCCCGAGCGCAGACGTGCGTGGTCGATGCCTACCTGAGCCCGGTCATCAACGACTACCTCGAAGTGTTGGCCGCTCAATTCAGTTCGACTCCGGATACGAGCACAGGCCCTGCGCCATCCCACACGTCTTCCATCGACTGTGATTTGCAAGTCATGACCAGTGCGGGAGGACTGGTCGACTGGCGTACGTTTCGGGGCAAGGACAGCATTCTGTCCGGTCCAGCCGGGGGTGTCGCCGCACTCCGAGCCATCAGCCACGCCAGCGGCGAAGCCGCCTTAATCGGCTTGGACATGGGCGGCACCAGCACCGATGTGTGCCGTGTCACGCCGGAAGCCGAGCTGCAGTACGAGAGCCTCAAGGCAGGCGTGCGGATCCTGACGCCAACGCTACCCATCGAAACCGTCGCCTCCGGTGGTGGGTCCATCTGCTGGTTTGACGGCATCTCATTTCGCGTTGGTCCGCAGAGTGCCGGCGCGGATCCTGGACCGGCCTGCTACGGTCGCGGCGGGCCACTGACCATTACGGACGTCAACGTGTTCTTAGGACGTGTGCCCGAGCGCCAGTTTCCGTTTCCATTGGACACCAGTGCCATCCAAACTCGGCTAGATGAGATCATCTCCGCATCATCTTCGGCCACGAATTTGAACTCGGCAGAGTCGGTGGCGAGGGGATTTCGGCGAATTGCCAACGAACAAATGGCTGAAGCTGTACGAACCGTGTCCATAGCGCAGGGCTCGGATCCACGCCAACATGCTCTAGCCGGTTTTGGCGGAGCCGCCGGGCAACACATCTGTGACATCGCGCAACTGCTGGACATCAACTGTATTGTGGATGTCGCCCAGGCGGGTTTGCTCAGCGCTCTAGGGATGGGCTTGGCCAATCAGCGTGTCGATTCAACATACCCAGTCTATCGTTCGCTGCCGCAAGCGAACTGGACGGAAGTTCAAGCCCGAATCACGCAAGGCCAACAACAACTGCATCGCCAACTGTGTGATCAAGGAGTCGATGCACAGAGCATCCAAGTGCACGGATGGTTTGAACTCAGGTACCTGGGCACGGACACGACACTGGCCATTTCCGCAACCGCGGCGATCGACGACAAGAAAGCGTTCCAAGCGGGCTCGATCGTTGCCAGTGACGTCGTCGCCGAACAGTTCGAGCGCGAACATGATTCGCGGTTCGGCTACCGCCGAACGGGCCACGAAATTGAACTGGTCGCACTGCGGCTGGAAGCGACGGGCGCCGCTGCGGCGCAACTACCTACTTGCTCGCCTCCGGCCACCATACGTCCCCTGTCAACCGGTCCATGGGAAAGCATCGATCGAGCTCGACTATCGCCAGGAGATCAAGTCTGTGGGCCGGCCATCGTGCTAAACTCGGGTTCAACATTGGTGGTCGAATCCGACTGGCAGGCGACTTGCCAGAGCGATGGCAGTCTGATCTTGCGACGTCAACAGCTAGCTTCGACGCACTCGGTGGTCGCTACCAGTGGGCAACTGGACGCCGTCGCCCGAGATTGCTTCGCTGCTCGCCTGTCCGCGATCGCAACTCAGATGGGTCATGTGTTGCAGCGAACGGCGATCAGCACCAACGTCAAACAGCGGCGAGACTACAGCTGCGCTGTGTTTGACGCCCAAGGGCAGTTGCTAGCCAACGCACCGCACGTGCCGGTGCACTTGGGTGCCATGGGCGAAACCGTTCGCGGTATCTTGCGCCAGTTCCACGACATGCTGCCCGGGGACAGCTTTGTGACCAACGACCCCTACCAGGGAGGATCACATCTGCCAGACATCACGGTCGTGACGCCGGTCTTCGACAGTACCGATTCCAGTCAAGTTCAGGATGCCGAGTCTCGGCCGCTGATGTTTGTCGCCAGTCGCGCCCATCATGCGGACGTAGGCGGGTTGGCGCCAGGATCCATGTCGATCGCTGCAACCCGTTTGGAAATGGAAGGTGTTATCATTCCGCCGATGCATCTGACCCGGGCAGGGCAAGCCGAATTGGAACGCTTAACGCAGCTGTTCTCCGCCGCTCCCTATCCGCCAAGAAATCCCCAGGAGATCTTGGCAGACATCGCCGCCCAACAAGCTGCCGGCGCGCGAGGCGCCGAACTGCTGTGCGAATACGCCACAAACATCGGATGGGAAGCAATCCCCCGCTACAGTGGCGAGGTCCTTGACGCAGCAGAGCAGCGGGTCACCCGGTACTTTGAAGAACACCGGCACTTTGGCGAGCGCTCGCAAGGAACACGCGAGTTCTCAGATCAGCTGGACGATGGCACATCGATTCGGGTGGTCCTGCGTTCTTCGCGCCAAGGACGCTTGGACGTCTCCTTCGCTGGCTCTGGCGACACGCACCCTCAGAACTTCAACGCCAACCCGTCCATCGTGCGAGCCGCATTGATGTACGTCATCCGTTGTCTGTTGGCCGACGATCTGCCATTGAACGATGGCACGCTACGCGCCGTTCAGTTGACTGTACCGGAGGGAATACTCAATCCGCGGGCGGCTCGGTCGATCGGGCAAAGTCCCGCCGTCGCTGCAGGCAATGTCGAAACCTCACAACGTGTCGTCGATGTTCTCCTGGGCGCCTTCGGCGTCGCGGCCGCATCACAGGGCACGATGAACAATCT
>JANQOL010000076.1 GCA_028289675.1 Pirellulaceae bacterium | reverse complement strand
GGCCGATTTGGCTTACAATAGCGACCTCACGCGCTGAATGAGGCATGAATGACGACCGACTTTTCGGGCGAGATTCGTGCGCGCCGCCTGGACGTATGCGTGCAGCAACAATGAATGCTGTCTACTTCGTCCAGAAACCGCTCACACCAGAAAGTAGTCGGCTCTCGATGTTCAAGTGGTTAAAGAATCTGCTGGCCGCCTTCCAGCCCCCGCAGCCAACAGGGCCTGCCGTCTTATTGCACCAGTTCAGTCCAGCTGAACCGACCATTAGTGGCGACGCGTCTTGGTCCGGTGAGGAATTGAAGATTGCATCCGACCAGGCCGCCACCATACGTTTGTTCGAATACGTGCTGCCCTCTAGCGAACAATGCATGCTGACCTATCGCGTTCAGGCCAGTACTCAAAATCTGGCGTCTTCCGCGTACCTGGAACTTTGGTGCCGAGTTCCGGGCTTCGGCGAGTCCTTTTCGCGGGGGCTCCATCAGAAAGTTACCGGCACGAACGACTTCATGACCTTGGAAATCCCTTTTTACTTGCGGAAAGGACAGGCCGCCGACCTACTGAAGCTGAACATCGTCTTCGAAGGTGCCGGTGAAGTCCGCATGAAAGAGATCCAAGTACTGTCGACACCATTGGCGTCATAGGTGCGGATTTTGGGCGAGTGCGATGGAATCCAGTGAAAGTTGCAACCGGCAACAACAGATGAGCGGAGCTAAGCCAGCTCCCACACGGAACGGTAGGCTTGTTGGGATTCAAAGTAGTCGATCAGGCTGCGGTAGAACGCGTGTCCGCCTAGCGTGGCACTGTCACCAATCAGCCGCAAGGAACGTTTGGCCCGCGTGAGGGCCACGTTGGTGCGACGCGTATCGGCCAGGAACCCGATTTCGCCGCTAGCATTGCTTCGAACCAGAGAAAACAGCACCGCCTCTTTCTCACGCCCCTGAAATCCATCCACGGTGTCGATTTCCAATCCCGCTAGCTGCAAACGATTTCTGAGCCAGCGGACTTGGGCCGCGTAGGGTGCGATCACGGCAATCTGCTCTGCCGCCAGCCCCGCCTCGAGCAATTGTTGGACCTGCTCTGCCACCCATTCAGCCTCTCGTGGATTGCGTTTGGACAACCCATCCGGCTCCAGCTCCTCTTCCCACTCCGCTCCTGCGGTATCCCAGTATTCGATCACCGGTTCCGTCGCAGAACTCGATTCGACGCCGGGCAGCATGGACAGTGTGTGCGTGCAAACCGTCTCATCCGCTACCAACTGACCATCGTAGAAACTACTGTTGGAAAACTGCATGATCTTCTCGTGCATCCGATATTGCACGGTCAGCCGACGGAATACCTCTTCACCGAATCGCTCGATCAAACGCTCCATCATGCTGCATGCAAAGCCCTGCCTCGCAGCTACGGCAGAGACCACGGTCGGTGGCAGTTGACAATGGTCTCCGGCCAACACGATTCGTCGAGCTCGCAACATGGCTTGCCACACGGCGGGTTCCGTACATTGGCAGGCCTCATCGATGACCACCAAATCAAATTCTCGCTGGCCCAATAGATCATCGTCGATGGTTGTGGTTGTGCAAATCACATCAGCCGAATTGATAATGTGCTGCACCGTGGATCGCTCCAGGGATCGAGCCTGCTGCCGCAGTCGTCCCGCTTCGGCATAGAGCTCGCCACGACGCCGTCCAGCTTCACGTGAGCGCGAGAACTTGGATGCCGCTCTCATCAGCTCGTCGACCTCACGCCACATGTCGCGCACGACCTGCGACGTGCTATCTGACTCCACAAGCTCGTCCAACGTATGCCCGCGTAACGCCTCGAACACCCGCGCCGCCTGTCCGCCTCGGACCACAGAGGACAAACTGCGGACCAACTTCTCCAGCAGATTATCAACGGCCGTATTGCTGGGCGCACAGGCTAGCACTCGCTGCCCGTCCGCAACGCTCAAGCGAATGACTTCGGCTACCGTCGTTGTCTTGCCGGTGCCAGGTGGGCCATGCAAAATCGCGACGTCGCGCGCGGACATGGCAAAATGCACTGCCGCTTGCTGAGTCGCATTCAGGCCCGGATCACATTCCTGCGGGCGTTCGTCGTCAAAACGCGGCCCCTGATGGCCCAGCAAGGTGTCCCGCAGACGAGCCGAGCGACCGGTCAGGGTTTTGGCCGTCGCCATGGCGGCCAATTGTCGCCGACGCGTAGTTTCGTCCGGAGATAGGTCCAGGCGAACTCGCCCAGCCTCTGGCCACTGTTCCACCGCCACTTGAATTGACTTGGCCTGACGGCGGCTGATGACGCCAGCAATTCCTTGATCGCTGAGATCATCGTTGTCCGAAAGCACGACAGGCGCGCCCACGCGTAGGCGATTCATGGGAATCGACCGCCCATCGGCCTTGACGAAATCCAACAGCCACCGCCCAGCCAAGCCCGTGCGATGATCGGCCAGCTGCAGATTCAAGATCGTCTCGCCAGAACGCTCGGCGTCGCCCTGCTTCTCCAAACTGCGTCGGGCAGCCAGCCGCTCGCGCTCTGCCTCCCCTTCCATATCCAACCAGGTTTCCTGCTGGCGGAAATACTCGTCTGCAGAGTGCCATTCCATTGGATCGAGCGTCAAATGCCAGCAAAGGATTGGTATTGATACCGCCTGAAGAATCCTGCATATCTTCCACGTCAGTTAGCGGACGCGGTTGTTGTACCACATTGCGAGCATTCTCGATGCAGGACTACTCGATTTCCAAATGCACTCGAAGATGCGCCATCAGTGGCCGCGGGCTAGAACCTGGCGAAGCCTACATGTCGGTCATCCTGCCGGATGAAGATGGTGAAAACGTCCGCCGCGTCGACGTGTCCGCGGAACAATGGCAGGGCCCAAACGAAAACGCCATTGGATGGTGGAAAAGCAAAATGCCCGCGGCAGCCGCTCGCCGCCTGCAACCTGCTCCCAGCGGCGTGCTACTAGACACCTTGTCCGACTTGTTAGAACGACCGGGTCAAGAATCGCTCGCATATCTGTTGGCGCTATTATTGGTGCGCCGCAAAGTACTTATCGAAGAAGAATCCTTGGACATGGAACTGTCCGATGCCCCAACCTCGCATTGGTCACTCACCTGCGCGGCTGACGGCAGGCAATGGAATGTACCGCTGTGTGCTCCGAGTGCGGAAGCGTTGCCGAAGCTGCAAATCCAATTGAATGAGCTGCTGTTCACGGAAGAATAGCCGTTGTTCTTTGGTGCAGTGGAAAACGAGCACGCCAAACCAGAAAACTGCTTTAGCTGGAAAACCACGGATGGTTCATTCCTCACGATGCACGCTTGCCCGTCACGCCTGTTTCAGTTGCCTGTCTGGACTGCTGGTCGCTTTCGTGTGTGGAGGCGCGACTTGCGCCAACCGCCATGCTTTGCAAGACTTCGCACCGCCGGTGGTGTTTGAATCCGAGCCAACACTGGACCAGTTAATGGCCAACATCAATCGCAGTCTGGCCATCCAACAACTGGAGTCGCATACGTTGTCGATTTCCAGCGATGAGTTTTCGGCCAAACTGCGTGGGAATCTCCAGTGGCAACGGCCGCACAATTTCAACTTACAGGCCTATCCCGGCTCACCGATTATGGGCACCGTCTTCGCCGCCGGTAGCAACTCCGAAATGTTCTGGCTGCAAACCCAGATGCCATCGCCGCCCAAGTTCTACTACGCGCGGCACGATACGTTTGAGCAACACGGAGGCCCGCGGCGCATGCTGCCGGTTTCGCCACTGTGGCTGCGCGAGGCACTGGGTGTTGTCGAGTTGGACCCCACACACAATCACGAAGGCCCAACAGTCAGGGCCGACGGCAAGCTGGAGATACGATCGTACATTCCTTCGCCACGCGGCCACTATCGCCGACACCTGGTGTTGCATGCCCGCACGGGAACGATCGAGCAAACGCTGCTCTACAATCACGTCGGCAAACTGGTGGCCGTCGCTCAGCAAAGCGATCACAAATACTATGCCGCCGTGGACTTCAGCCTGCCGCGGCAAATCGACATCCAGCTGCAGCCCGACGAAGGCCCTGTGTTGGCCTTCCAAATCAAGATCGGCTTCCATTTGATCAATGAACCGATTGACCCCAGCACTTTTGCTCACCCAGACACAACCGGGCTCATTCGCGAAGACCTCGTCCAGACCAACGCTGGTCAGCCGATCGCCGCTGTGCCCACTTATACTTCTGCGCAGCGCCAACCGATTCTACGCCTGGGAGCGGCTCGCGGTCCCGGAGGACGTCAGGGGATTATTCGTTCCGGAATCGTCCGCTAATCGGAATCACAGTTCAAGCGGCAAGTCGACGTTGCCGTGAACAAGAGACGGCGAAGGTGCGTCTAGCGTCTATCATTCTGCGGTGGTGTGCCCTACGCGTCAGACGCGATGTGGCCGACCAACGAGCCAATCGACAGAATCCACCTCGGTGACTAAGCTTCTTGGGCACTCCAGCTGTCGAACCTGACAGGCCGCCGTCTCCAGGCCGCCGTTTCGTCGCAACCAGCTTATGGCCAGCTCTTTCAAGACTTGGAAATGTTAGACAACGCGCCCATCCTTTCTCATCGCCATCGCAACTTGACTATCGAGGGCTATTCGCGCGCGGCCGTGCAAAGTTATTGGCGGATTCCCGAACTGCGACTCGGTTTTGATCTCGGCGGACAACCTTGGGACTTTATGGGTACGGCGACCTGGGCCATCACGCACGCCCACTTGGATCACGTTGCCGCTTTAGCCGTGTATGTGGCTCGTCGTCGAATGATGAAAATGGAGCCGCCTACAATCTACCTTCCCACCAATACCGTCTCGGGAGTCGAATCCATGCTAGCCGCCTTCTCACGGCTGGACCGAGGACGCTTGCCATGCGAGTTGGTCGGAGTCGGCCCTGGGGATGAAATCGAACTGTCACGCGAACTGCTAATGACGGTTCACAAGACCACGCACACGGTCCCCAGCGTCGGATACGTGGTCTGGGAACGACGTAACAAACTGAAGCCCGAATACCAGCACTTGAGTGGCCCGGAGATCCGGGATCTGCGATTGGCCGGCACCGAAGTGAGCGCCGAGACGCGGCTACCAACCGTGGCCTACACTGGCGACACCAGTCCTCCCGGCCTGGACAACAACCCGGACATGCTGCGCGCGCAAGTTCTGATCACGGAAATGACTTTTGTGGCGCCGCGGCACCGCAAAGAGAAGATTCACAAGCATGGGCACATGCACCTGGATGATTTCGTGTCCCGCCGGGATCAATTCGAAAACGAGCTGATCATTGCCGCGCATTTCAGCGTCCGTTACAACCGCTCGCAGATTCTGCGCATGGTAGAGAAGCAGCTACCCGGAATGCTGGATGGGCGGCTCAAGCTGTGGATCTAGAGCATTTTTGCTTTTGACATGGCCTGTTCTCGACAGCATGAGCAACCACCAGAGTTGATGACGCAGGCCAGATGTCCGTGCGACTTGCAGCGAGTACCTCAGCTCGCCACCCAGCCCGCGCACCAAAGTGTTGATATCAGGCTCCAAGAGGCATTACACTGCGCCAGCGCCCTCCCGCTACCACCTCTCCGATACCGAGCCTCTCCATGTCCGTGCATCATCAACGACCGGGTCTTCAGCAGCGTCCACTTCCTTGGCTCACCTGTTGTGTCGGCCTGATCGTCTCCGGGTGGCTTCCGGCTACCGTCGGCTGGTCCGCCGATCGGCCCAACATCATCTACATCATGTCGGATGACATGGGCTATTCCGACATTGGCTGTTACGGCAGTGAAATAGCCACGCCCCATTTGAACCAACTGGCCGCTCACGGACTACGGTTCACTCAGTTCTACAACATGGGCCGCTGCTGCCCGACGCGAGCTTGCCTGCTGACCGGTTTGTATCCGCATCAGGCGGGCATTGGGCACATGATGTCCGATCGAGGCTACGATGGATATCGAGGGGAATTGAATCGCGAGTGCGTGACCATTGCCGAGGTCCTCAAGACAGCCGGCTATCGCACTTACATGTCGGGCAAGTGGCACGTGACGCAGGCGGTCAGACCCAAATCGCCAGCCGAGCAGCACAATTGGCCGTGCCAACGTGGTTTTGATCGCTTTTACGGCACGATCCATGGAGCTGGCAGTTTTTTTGATCCCAATTCACTGGCTCGCGACAACCAACTCATCTCACCTCAGACGGATTCCGAGTACCAACCGGAAAACGGGTTCTACTATACCGATGCGATCTCTGATCAAGCGGCTCGCTTTGTCCGCGAACACCATGTTGCATCTGGTGACCAGCCATTTTTCATGTACGTCAGTTACACGGCCGCTCATTGGCCCATGCATGCGCGCGACGAAGACATCGAAAAGTACAGCGGTCGATACGATGCTGGCTACGAAGCCATCCGCGCGGCACGCTATCAAAAGATGATCGACTTGCAAGTCATCGATCCGGCAGCCACCGTCAATTGGCCGCTGGACCCTAGTTGGATGGAAACGGAGTATCTGGAATGGGACATTCGCAACATGGAAGTCTACGCTGCGATGATTGATCGCATGGATCAAGGCATCGGCCGCGTCATTGAGGCGTTGCGGGACACTGAACAACTGGAAAACACTCTGGTGCTGTTTTTCCAGGACAATGGTGGTTGCGCGGAAAACTATGGCCGTTCGGGAACCGGAACACCTCGGGCAGAACAACCCACACTGGAGCCGCTCGATGCCGATCATCTGCAAGTGGACATGCAGCCCAAGCAGACGCGCGACGGGTATCCAGTCCGGACCGGTAAGGGCGTGATGGCGGGTGCGGCGGACACCTACATCGGATACGGCAAGGGCTGGGCCACTGTCTCCAATACGCCTTTTCGCGAATACAAACACTGGGTACATGAAGGCGGCATTGCTACCCCTCTGATCGCCCACTGGCCGCGGACCATCCAGAATAAAGGCGAACTAGTGCATACTCCCGCCCACCTGATCGACCTGATGGCGACAGCCGTAGATCTAGCCGAGGCAGAATACCCAGACACGTTTCACGACGGACAGACAATTCAACCCATGGAAGGAACCAGTTTGCAGCCTGCCTTCGGCGGAGACACGCTCGAGCGTGAAGCCTTGTACTGGGAACACGAAGGCAACCGGGCGGTCCGTGTCGGCGACTACAAACTGGTCGCCAAGGGCGCGAAGGGTGCCTGGGAACTCTACAACATCGCTGCCGATCGCTCGGAACAACACGACCTGGCCGAGGAACAGCCCGAGAAAGCTCAGCAGATGGCCGACATGTTTCAAGCCTATGCCGAACGAGCGCGCGTGCTGCCCTTGAATCCTAATCCACCCGAGAAGTTCAAGAAAAACAAACTGCGATTCGCCTTGAAACAATCCGCCAACCTCAATCGCAACCAAGCTCCGTATGTGGTCGAGCGTGGTCTCCGTTTTCGCGCTCAGCTGTCTGAGGTTGCCGACGGTGTACTGGTCGCGCAAGGCGGCAAAACACACGGCTGGTCCCTCTACATCCGTAACCAAAAACTCCACTTCGCCCGGTCTCGAGCGGGCCAGCTATTTGAATTCAGCTCGCCAACGACCATTTCCGGCGCCGGGCAAGCTGAAGTCGTTTGGCAAGCCGACCAGTCGTTGCGGTTACGCTGGAACGGACGTGACCTGGCACACGCCGATCAGATCCAGTTGCTGGACGAACAGCCCGCCGAGGGTTTGCAAATAGGTCGCGACGAAGGCGCTAGCGTGGGCAGTTACGAAGCCTCCTACCCCTATCCAGGACAGATTTCCAATGCAGTCATTAGGCTTCTGAAGCCGTAGAACGCTTTACTTTTGCCGGTGACTGTTCTCTACGAAGTGCGAGCTCGCTTCGTTCCGGCACACGAGCAGAATACATGCGTCCGTGCGGTCGAGCGATTGCCCTACCGCTTGTTGTCGCGATTTGCTACGAACCCGTCCATTCCTAGTTATCAGCTCACCGCATCAGGCTCTCACCTGTGCCGACATGGATGTCGACAACATGAAGAAATCCAGTACCCGCCTTGCAACCGTTGGTTTCGTCGTCTTACTGGTAGTGGGCGCCATCGCGTTGGCCCAGCATGACTCCCGCAAGCGGGAGCGCGAGCCTGTTCGTCCTGTCGCCCAAGCGAACCGAACAGCCACTCCGATTCAGGTGGACGGTGATTGGTCCGAAGCCTTGAATCGTCAGAGCGGCCCGATTGTACGTGGGAACAATGATCGGCTGACCAGTTACTCGTCGGACTCGGTTCCCGCGGACCCAACCGTTCCGGAACCGGCCACACCATCCACCTCAGGCGACAATCCGCTACGGACGGGCCTCACCCCGCAGCCCTATCGAACCGCGCTCCCTGATCTGAGTGACTTCCAGGGCTCGAAAGATCAGCCCGTGTCGGCATCCGGTGCAACCCAATTTGCCAACTACGACTCATCGAGCGCGGATTCCAAGACGCAATTAGCCTCCGGTGAGATCCCTCAGCAGCGGCCCGGTTGGTTATCCAATCCAGCGCAGCCTGCCGCATTACCCTCGACAAAGTTGCCTTCGACCTCCGGGCGCGGTAGTGGATTGCCCAGTACCACACCCGCCGGACCATCGAGTTCGTCAAGTCCCTCGGCTGCTCCGAGTAGCACACCAACTTTGCCGCAGTTGCCTTCGAGAACAGGCGCAGCCGCAGGCGGGACGGCCGTGCCAGGAATCTTGCCCGGGATGCAGCCCTTGCCGAGCCTGCCAACCGGTACTCCGGCAAACCGACCTGGCGTTGGGAACGGCACTGGACCGCAAGGTTCCGCCGCGCCAGCGACTCCTGCGGTCAATGGCGGAGCTGGTCGTCCCCCCCTGCCCAGCAGCACCAACCGCAACGACCTATCCGACACCCAGCGTGGAGCTTTGCCAGCGACCGACTTGGTCACGCAACCCACACCTGCCAGTCCCTTTGGCCAACCTGCATCCGGTAACTCGCCAACGCTACCTAGTTGGGGAAGCACTGCGTCCAACAGCGCCACCGCGGGTCCAACCAATACCAACACGCCCGGTGTCGGTGCACCCAGCGTCGGCGCGCCCAGAACAGGTACGCCGGCCTCACCGGGCATCCCAAGCGGACCAGCGACTTCCAACACTTCTGTGCCGATTGGGGTTCCATCTTTGGGTGCTGCGACCAGTGGCACCTCGATTCCAAAGAATGGATTTCCAGCCGCGAATCCAACGATTACGCCACCGACAGGCGTAGCGGGAACTGTCGGCAGCAACCGAGCACCTGGGCTGGGTAAATTGGTTAGCAATCAACCTGGCGACCGCTATTTGGACGGTTCGCAGAACCCGATCATGTTGATTCAAAAGCGCGCCCCAGAGGAAATTCAAGTCGGCAAGAATGCCACGTTTGTCATTACTGTCAGCAACGCTGGCAATGCCGTTGCCCACGATGTCACGGTAGTGGACAGCGTCCCAAGAGGCGCCCGACTGGCACAAGCTGTGCCGGCGGTCACACCAAGTGCGGACGGCATATTGACTTGGAAGTTGGGTGCCATCGCCGCCGGAGACGAACGCACCATCACGTTGCAAATCGTACCCGAGGTTCAGGGCGAGGTGGGCAGCGTGGCCACGGTACACTTCGCCACGCAGGCCTCGGTGCGTACGGTGGCTACGATGCCCAAGCTGGAAGTTAGCCTCGAGTCGCAGCCCGATGTCCTGATCGGCGACCAACAGCAAGTCCACATCAACATTCGGAACGCGGGTACGGGCGTGGCCCGTGGCGTTCGTTTAGAAGCTGACATTCCGCCCGAGTTGCGCCACGAAAGCGGCGACGCTCTGCTCAAGGCAGACCTGCGAGACTTGAGGCCCAACGAGTCCAAGCGAGTCACCTTGACGGTCAACGCAGTGCAACCCGGCCAATCCAAGTGCGTTGTGCGCGCGGTCTCCGAGGACGGAGTCCAGGTTGAAGATTCAGTGCCTGTTGACGTGCGTGCGCCAAAACTGCAAGCCACTATCCAAGGTCCCAAGCTACGTTACTTGGAACGCCAAGCGACCTACGCCATCGCGGTAACCAACACAGGAACCGCGGCAGCCACCGATCTGAATTTTGTGGTCCATTTACCCGCTGGATTGAAATTCAACTCGGCCAATCACCACGGCACTTACGACCCGGCATCGCACTCCGTTTCTTGGGGACTTTACGAATTGCCGGCCGGGCAAACCGCTCCGATGGAATTAATCGTATTGCCTGTAGAACTGGGCCCTCAGGTATTGCGTTTGGCCGCCAAGGGCAACTTGGGCATCGCCGCGGAAGCCAAGCAACAAGTCACGGTAGACGGACTGGCCGAGTTGGCCTTTACCATCGGTCAGGACAACGGCACGATCGAAGTCGGCACTTCGTCCACCTACTCGGTGCAAGTTACTAATGTGGGCAACAAGCCGGATAAGAACATTCAGCTCAGGGTCGAACTACCGGCTGGGACCGAGTTGTTGGCAGTCGATGCCCCAGTGGAGTATCGAGCGCAGGGCAACGTGGTGCTGTTCGCTCCGATCGCCGAGATGCGGAACAAGGATCAGTACACTTACCGCTTCCAAGTACGACATAATCAAGCTGGTACGCAAATCGTGCGTACCAAGCTGACCAGCGTCAATTGGCCAGTTGCGGTCGTCAAGGAAGAGGGAACTTTGGTCTACAACGACCAAAACTAGTTCGCGCGCCCGAGGCATCTTCGCAGTCAGGTGCAGCGGCGTTTGACGTTGCGTTTGACCACTTTCTGGTGCAGTCCAACCGGTTCTCGGCTCGGACCATCGTTTGATTCCCCGCCATGGGCCAGACCACTCGTGCGAGTCGGCACTACCGTCAATCCAGCTCTATCTGGATGGCCGCCTGCAAGGTAAGATCTGCTGCAGCAAATGTGACTAATCAGGGCAGGGGAGTTGACCGGAATGCGGCGTAGAGTAGTGGTAACCGGGCTGGGAATGATCAATCCACTCGGCACTGACGTAGAAACAGTTTGGTCCGCGTTGAAGGCGGGACAGAGTGGCGTTGGGGAGATCTCCATCTTTGACGCGTCCGAATACCCCACCAAAATCGCTGCCGAGGTTCGTGGTTGGGATGTGTCCCAATGTGGCCAGGACGTCGACGTGTGGGAGAAGCGCGGTCGGCATGCCAAATTCGCTGCTGGAGCCGCTCAGCAAGCCATTTCCGATTCCGGCATTCTAGATCACGTGTTGGACCGTTCGCGAATCGGTATCTACTTTGGCGCTGGCGAGGGCAATCAAGATTTTCACAACTTCACGCAGATGCTGGCCGCGGCCACCGATCAGCCCGAGGAATTTGACATCGAAGCGTTTATGAAGTTGGGCTTCGAAATCCTGGACCCGGAGCTGGAGATCGAACAGGAGCCCAGTATGCCGTCCGCCCACGTCGCGGGCATGTTCGATATCCGGGGCCCAAACATCAACTGCTTGACCGCTTGCGCGGCCAGCAGCCAAGCGGTTGGCGAAGCCACCGAGCTGATTCGGCGAGGAGACGTGGACGCCATGTTGGCCGGAGGAGCGCACAGCATGATCCATCCGTTTGGCCTGACAGGTTTCAGTCTGTTGACTGCTCTGTCGACCAACAATGAGGATCCGCAGGGCGCCTCGCGACCGTTTGATCGATTGCGAGATGGATTCGTTTTGGGCGAAGGATCGTCCGTGGTCATTTTGGAAGAATTGGAACACGCCAAACAACGCGGTGCTCCAATCTATGGCGAAGTGCTCGGTTACGGATGCACTGCGGACGCATACCGCATCACTGACATTCACCCGGAAGGCCGCGGCGCGATCGGCTGTATGACGGCAGCCTTGCGGGATGCTCACCTGGACGCTGACCAAGTCGGATACGTCAACGCTCACGGCACTAGTACGACCGTGAACGATAAAGTTGAAACCGTCGCTTGCCGAGCTGTGTTTGGGGATCGAGCGCCGGACGTGCCTGTCTCTAGCACGAAGAGTATGATGGGACATCTGATCGCCGCTGCGGGAGTCACGGAGATGATCGTGTGTCTGCTGACAATCCGCGACAAGGTGATCCCGCCAACGATCAACCTGGAAAATCCAGATCCGTTGTGTGATTTGGATTACGTGCCGGGCCAAGCCCGCGAGGCCGATGTGCGAGTGGCACTCAATAACTCCTTTGGTTTCGGCGGTCAGAATGTTACTCTGGCAGTTGGCGAATTTGAATAGTATTGCAGTGGGCACTCGATAGACTTGCCGTCGGCGCTCTGTAGTTTTTGCCTAGGCGTTCGTTCGCGGCCATTGCTCCCTTGCTGGACTCACGCATGGACCCGGAATCGTGGATCTAGAATCACTGCAACAAAATGTACGCTTTCAAACCTCGGCGGGTACCTCGATAGCGGGCCGTCAGCGGACGCTCCGCTTGCCACGAGCCGCCGGACTGGTCGTACTAGCAATGATCTGGGCGAGCAGCCAAGTCGCTGCCTTCGAACCAGTGGCTCAGTATCGCGGGCCCATCGATCTTGTCGTCGCGACCGACGAGTCCTGGGCGGTGACCGCTAACCAGCTGTCCGGCACGCTATCGCTAGTCAATCTTGGCGAAGAGCGGGTCGATCACGAACTACAGTTGCCAGGACGGCCTTCGGCGCTGGCACGGTTGGGCAACCAAGAATTGTTGGTGACGTCGCGTGACGCAGGCCGTGTTTTTCGTGTCCGAATCGCAGACAACGAACTGGTCCTGCAAGCGGAGTTGCATGTCGGCTTTGAACCGCTGGGCATCGCCGTTGACTCGGAACGTGCGTTTGTGGGCTTGCAAGCTACCGGTGAAGTCGCCGAATTGGACTTGCCCACTAATCAGTTGCGGCGACGTTTTGCAGTTGGCAGGTGGCCGCGAACCTTGGCGTTGTCGCCCAATGGCGAGCGTCTGGCGATTGGCCTGAGCGGTGACAGCAGCATTGCGGTGGCCGACACCGAAACAGGCGAAGTCCTGTACGAAGAACCGATCAGCGGTGGCATCAACATTGGCCAACTACAGCCCTCCGCCGATGGCCAGCACGTCTACTTTCCGTGGATGGTCTACCGTACAAATCCGATCAACCCCAGAAACATTCGTCGAGGCTGGATCTTAGCCAGTCGCGTGGCACGCATTCGGTTCGACGGACCCGAGTATCGGGAGGCTATCTCGTTGGACGTTCCGGGACTTGCCGTGGCCGACCCGTACGGAATCGCCATCACTCCCGACGAACAGCGACTAATCGTGACTTCGTCCGGAACGCATGAACTGCTGGTCTACCGCTTGCCCGACCTGCCACTGGTTGGCGCGGGAGGACCAGGCGACTTGATCGATGAAGCCTTGCGACGAGATCCAGACCGATTTCGGCGGATCGAATTGGGCGGCCGCCCGCTGGGTATGCATGCCGCACAGGATAGCCGCACCGTCTGGGTTGCCAACCATTTGCTGGACAGGCTGCAGATCGTAGACATTCGTTCTGGCCACGTTCGCAACATTTCTCTCGGTCCAGTCACCGAGGACGAACATGCTCAATTGGTCCATCGCGGAATGGAGATTTTTCATGATGCGCGGCGGAGTCTGGATCAGTGGTACAGCTGTCATTCCTGCCATCTCGACGGCGGATCGAATGCCAGGCCCATGGACACCTGGAACGACGGTACCGATTTGACGCCCAAGACGGTCTTGCCGCTGGTCGGCTCTCTTCAGACCGCACCATGGACTTGGCACGGGTGGCAAGAGGATTTCCAGAGCTCCCTGCAGAACTCATTCGTATCCACAATGCAAGGAGATCCAGCGAGCCCGGCCGACTTGGCAGCCTTGCAAGCCTATATCGCATCGCTGAGGTTGCCCAACAGTCCGTTCTTAACCACCGAAGGTCAACTGACCGATGCAGCCGAGCGTGGTCGCAGCCTGTTCCATGATCAACAGGTCGGATGCGGCGATTGCCATGCGGGCACTCACTTCAGCGACGGCCTAGTTCACGACGTCGGCTTAGGGGGCGAATCCGACAAGTACGATGGGTACAATACTCCGTCTTTGGCCGGAGTCCATCGTAAAGTTCGTTTCCTACATGATGGTCGAGCCAAGTCGCTGCGGGACGTGTTGATCAAGTGGCATCGAGCTGATGAAATCGGCGGCGGAGCCGAATTGAGTGAATCGGAAATAGCGGATCTCGTCGCCTATTTGAAATCGTTGTAGTCCGCCATGAAGTACGTGCTGCTCTTCATCTTTCTGGTCATC
Organism: Pirellulaceae bacterium; assembly: GCA_028289675.1. Classification (GTDB taxonomy): domain Bacteria; phylum Planctomycetota; class Planctomycetia; order Pirellulales; family Pirellulaceae; genus Aureliella. The sequence continues at coordinate 2,728 of JANQOL010000076.1, read as the reverse complement.
GTGTGCTGCATCATCTGGATACTGCGAGACGGCTTTCCGCGTAATGGCCCCCGGGAAAAGATCTTCGGCGGGCATCGAACTCAGCTAGCTGCGCAAATGCGATGCCACGGCATCAATTAGCATTCGAGCTGGAATCTCAAATGGACTGCGTCTAGCAGTTCGCCCGCGGACGTAACTCAGCCTTGCGAATCTGTACGCCTACGGCTGACTGCTAAACGAAGAAATCCAGTAGTCGCCCGGCGCAACCGTCCAACTGTCCAACTGTCCCGGATGGGCTTTGTAGCGCATCAAGAAGCTGCTCATCCGCGCGGCCGGCACCTGAACCCGAAGTGCACGAACCGCTGGCTGAACAGCTTACGAAAAACCGCAGGTGCGAACCTTGGCCTACGCTAGATGACACCGCCATGCACGCGATAAGGCGTCATGTGGTCGGGTTGATCCACCATCCAAAACCGTTCCCATTCCTGCAGCAGCAGGCGGAGGTTTTCGGACGTGTATACCAGCTGCTCGGCGCGTCGTTCGGGAATCGCTGAGTAGATGGGGATCGCACAGCCGGTCGCGGCAGTCACACATCCCAATAGTAAAGCAGCACAAATCCAGCGTCGCATCCTAGCTCCTCCGTGAAAGTCACCGATGGTGTGGCAGCCGGTTAAAACTGCACGACTGTTCCAGTCAGTGGCCTGAGATTCATCCGTGGTTGCGGTTAGGTCGAAGTTGGCCCGAAGCCGATTCCTCCAACCTGCCCATTGTTTATGTCTTGCGAAGTTGTCGATTCGCCCAATTCCATCTGGTCCGATTCCTGCTGACGATTCGCCGCATCTTCCAACTCCTGAACTCGAGCTTCCATCTCTTTTCCAGGCTTGAAAGTCACGACAAACTTTTCTGGCACATCGACTTGCCGCCCCGTCCGGGGATTGCGGGCTTTTCGAGCTTTCCGGCTCTTGACCTGAAACACGCCAAAATTTCTGAGCTCGACTCGCCGTTCGTCCAACAAGGTCTCAATGATGCCATCAAAAGTCAGCTGCACAATCTCCTTAATTTGGAGTTGGGTCAGCCCCGTCTTATCGGAAATCGTCTTTACGATCTCTTTTTTGGTCACTGGTCGTTTGCTCCTGCGACGCCCGCAAAATGCCGTAAGTCATTTGCGAGCAACAAGTTAATCGCCGAAGTCTAAACCCGACCAATCAGTGCGTCAAGGTCTGCGGATCGATGGTCCAGCCGAGAAGCACATCCATCTGATCGACCTCATAGCCCGCAAACTTTACGAATTCCGTCTAATCCGTGCCACCGGCGCAACCCCGACGAGAAAACCACCCAAATGGCGAAACCGCTGTTCTCCGGCAGAGAAACTGGACGCCTGGCCGGGCTGCGTCCTGCCGCGAATAGGACCGACCTATGGTTTGCATCATTTGATCGAAGAAGGTCGCCCGCTCCGTCGAAAACTCTTCGCCGCCCACACACGCAAGAAGAAGAAAGATGGCCCAGTGCTAGCCTCGCTGACGTTTAGCTTGCACAACCATCGATTTCGTTGCTCAAACCAGAGATAGAGCTCAACTCATTACCGAAAACACGATCCCGGTAACTCGCACTGGCTGCGAGGTTACAATTTGATCAGGCTCTAGTGGCCACGACGGGCTGACTTTTCACATTTTGGCGTCACGCTTTGCATCTTGATCGCATCCTAAAGCTCTCGCAGTGCTGCTTGCTCGCAGTTGGGCTGGGAATGGCGCCTCTGGGGTACTGGGCCGCTCGCGTCAAATTCGGCACTGCCTTGGTGCAAGATTGGCTGCCGGCCAACGACCCAGTCCTGGTTCGCTACCGCGAGTTCACGGAGCACTTTGGCAACGATCAGTTCCTGCTGGTCAGTTGGTCCGACTGCCGCTTGGACGATCCCGCGCTGGTCCTGCTGACCGAGCGATTTGAGCAGCTTTCCAAGTCGGCTCCGGAGTTGGGAATCCAGCACGTCCTTAGCTCGCTGCAAAGTGTCCAAGACCTCGAACGGGGCGCTCTGCGGCTGACTCGACAACAGGCCATCAGCCGCCTGTCGGGCCAGATCATTGGCCAAGATGGTACTTGCTTCATCACGCTGCGAGTGCGGCCGGCGCCGGTGGCCGAGCGCGCCGAGTTGATCGGCCGCGTAAAGCGTACTGCCGCCGAAGTGCTAGGCGATCGCGCGCAAAGTTTGATCCTTGCAGGCGAGCCCTATCAAGTCTATTTGATCGACCGTTCCAGTCGCGAAACCATGCAGTACTTCGTTGTCCCATCGTCGCTGGTGGCTCTGCTTTTCGCTTGGATGTGCTTACGCCGGTTGCCACTGACCCTGATGGTGTTCGCGTTGGCCGGGTCAGCACAGCTGATCGGACTAGCGCTAGTATCACTGGTCGTTGGAGAGATTAGCGCGGTGCTGGTCGTACTGCCTACGCTGTTGTTCATGCTAACTCTGTCGGCCGCAATTCACTTGACTACCTATTACGTCGACTGTCTCCCGGGTGCTGCCGAAGCACATGCGGTTACGGAACAACGCTGGGCCGGCGCGGCCGCCTTACGCTTGGGCATCCGGCCATGCGTCCTGGCCAGTCTGACGACTGCGTTCGGTTTTGTCTCTTTGGCGGTCAGCTCGCTGGCTCCCGTGTGGCAGTTCGGCGCATTGGCGGCCGTCGGCCTGGTGCTCGCCACAGCCACGTTGCTCGTCAGTTTTCCAGCGGCCACTGCCTGGTTGCCTCGTCGT
>JANQOL010000073.1 GCA_028289675.1 Pirellulaceae bacterium | reverse complement strand
ACGCCTTGCAGGAAGCTCAATACAGTGTGACTGCGTTGGTGGATACTTCGGGGGCAGTGCAGGAGCGGTTTGCGTATACCCCGTATGGACTTAGTTCCGTCTACAACGCTGACCTCACGTCGAAAGGCGGTGGCACAAGTTATGACTGGGAGCATAGGTACACAGGCAGGCGCCTCGGCTCAGCGACTGGACTTCAACTCAACCGCAATCGCTATTATCACCAGCAGCTCGGCCGATGGTGCGGAAGAGATCCGATCGGGTATGAAGCTGGTTTTGCGTTGTACCAATATGTACTGAGCTCTCCTCTGAGATTCCTGGATCCAAGCGGTTTACGAATTGTACGTTGTTGTCAGATAAATCACGATGGTGACTATGGTCCTGAGAAGTACGTGTGGGTCCCAGATACATTTGTGGGTGGCCCTTGTGGTGTGTTCGCTGGCGGAATTGGAGATCGCGTCGGCGAGTGCAAGCGTCCTCCAGATGTAACGATTGCGGTACGCATGTGCGGGGGTGATCCCAATTGTGAAAAAGAGTTGGTTCAGTTGCTAAATCTCATTCCCAAGGTTTGGGTTTGGGGATTCTTTACTGGCAATCCATTCTGCAAGAATGACGGATTTATTGCTTGCGGCAGTAGAGAGACGTGCAAATGGTGGCAAATTGACTTTATGACGATGAAGCTCGAAACGATTGGCGCTTTTAATTGTATTTCAGCACAGCCGCACGACTTTAACTATCACGGAAACTGGCCGGGTTGGCAGTATCACGCAACTATTGAAGTTTGCTTTCCTTCGGGTAAGTGCATTATTTGGATCAAGGTTGGCTTGGCGGAGAGGATCACTTTTTCGAGAAATGTGATTTGCCTGCAACCTTCTGGTAGGCGCTAGGCCAGGAGTTCATTGTGATACGTTTTGTACTTATCTTTTTGTTGTTGGGTGCAACGGCTGGATTTTTGCTGTCGCTGCCGTCCGGGTTGTTTCGCGAAGTTTGGTACTTCGAGACTATTCGCCTTGCCCTCGTGGGAGCGGGACTAGGACTGGTTCTGGGAGTACTTCGCTCAATCGTTGTCGGTTTGCAAAAGAGCAAAAACAGAGACTCCACCCGCGGAGATGAGTTAGATGAATTTGACGGTTCAACCAAGATGAAAAGCAACGGCGGGCTGAAGTAACCAGCAAGCCCCAACGGTGAATGGACTGCTTATTGAGATGCAGCGGTGAAGAGTTTTGGGTGCCTAGTTGTTTTGAGTCAACTCTTGGAGAAGAAAAAACACTTTGCAAGTAAACTGATGGAATATGGCCAAAAGCTGATGGAGTCTTTTGGGCGAGACCCAATACTGCTGGAAACGCTTGCAGACTACTCATTAGATGCATCAACTTCGTGCGAGCTATACGAAGAAGCCATTGACTCATTGGATGGCGGAGGGTTGGATTCATCTTCACCACGGTTATCGCTTGCGGAGCTGATACTTCGTGGCCATGTAGTCAATTATTCTGTTGCAGATATTATAGCGCCCATCGACTACAGGCTTCTGGATCCTGTTGATAGAGTGCGTTTAGACGAAATCAGAGAGAAATCTAACGCGGACAACAGCTAAGCCCGACTTTTCTAATGCACTTCGATGCACCCGTGGAAACCCCTTGGTTCTAGACACTTTTCAGAGTTTTTGGACAGGCGAGGGTGCCCCCATCTGTCCAAAAACTGAGCTGCGACTCATTGTCTTTTTGACACTGTTTAGCGGTTAGCTGTAGGCGAACGCATTCGTAGGCCAAGTGCGCCTACGGCTAACTGCTAAACGCAATACCTTTCAACGAAGTCGCGTTGCGTTTTCCGACCGCATGTCAAAGCCGGGCGCCCGACGCGCGCACAGGCGCGAATTTTTGGGACAGTTCGTCGGCACCGCGACCTTGCTCCAGCGCCTCATCCGTACTCTCTGGATCCACCTCGCGGCAGCATACCGTCAATCTTTCGATCAATTCATCGATCGGATCCTCCCAGTCTTCGGGGGTGCTCTCCAGCGGGGGTATGGAGGCCATTTCATCCAACAATAGAATCAACCGTAACAGGTGCCGAAACAGAATCCCTTCTTGCTTCTGCAGCCCCTTGGCGACGATGTACTTGTTGAACTTCCCCCCAAACTCCAAGACCTCGCCGGCCACATGAACCGCAGTCGTGTTGACATCATGCACCTTTGGGAAATCAAAGTTAAAGAGACGCCTCAATTTTTCGCCGACGCTAATCACGTATACCATCGGCTCATCGAACATGCTGCCCGACCGGCGAGGTGGCTCCTGGTCATCCGCGTCAGGTGACCTGCCGACCAGTTCTTCTTGTGTTGCTAAGCCCAACTCCAACAGACGATGATCCAAACGCGACGTTGCCAAGGGGCCGGCGGGCAACTCTTCCAACTTGGGTACACGGACGTGCCGCGCCACGGTACCGGCTAGGCCGAGTGCGCTTTCCAGGGCCAATAGACGTTCTGTTTCGTCTGCGATCGCCAGGTGTCCTGCCAGAAATACGCCATACAGCGGGTTCATGCTGCGGATTCGCACGAGCAATTCCAGTCGCTCGGTCGGGCGGGCGAATTCGGGCCGATAGTTGACCAAGTCATATCCGCGGCTGGCCGCATCGTCAGCGGTTTGAGACGCTACTATGTCGCCCGGTGGCT